>NZ_JAJKHN010000017.1:0-87575 GCF_020982715.1 Bacteroides sp. 1_1_30 | reverse complement strand
AAGATTTTCTTCGATCCCAAGGACGGAAAGAGTGCTATGAGCCGTACAATAGACGGTGTATTGGAAATTCTCAAAGGGCGCAAGGATATCAGGCATCAGGAGAATGTAATCAACGATTACCTGAACCAAGCACAGGCTTTGGTACGACGCATGGAATCTGACGGATTCATCTACACGAAAAACGGACATTCGGGAAGAGGCAAATGAAAGGAAAACCAAAGATAGGCATAGCGACCGATGGTACCCATAAGGCAAAAGAGAGATTGACACGCTTCCGGGCTGTCGACCTCTCTTCTGGAATGGAACTCTTTTCGGAGTCAATTGGCAACTGGACAAACAATATCGGGGAGTTTCTCGGTATTGTGACAGCTGTCAAGTATATTTTAGAGCATCCGGGAACTCCGCGCACAATCTATTCCGACAGTATAACGGGTATTACATGGTATAATAATAGACAGACCGCTTCCTCACGCACATGTCCGGCATTACAGAAAGCGGAGATATTTCTCAAGGTAATGGAAGCAAGGATAGTGGATATAGAGGTATTGTATTGGGACAAGCACTTATGGGGCGAGATTCCTGCTGATTTCGGAAATAAATAATAAAGACAATTAATGATATGGCAAAATTGAAATCCCAGTCACAAAAATATGTTGAGCTGAAAGAGGAGGACTATTTACAGCTGGTTGAGAATACCATTAAAATGGAAGCTCTAAAGATTGCTGGCATTGAGAAGATGCCCATCTACAAGGCTATGAAGCTTATTCTTGAACACGAGCACATCGACTTGCTTATCAAACCCGTTTCAAGGAGATATTCCTAATCTTTAAGTAGACAATACTATACTCCCAATACCGGATAATTATATATAGTCCATTATTTTATTTATTCTTTATTGAAAACCCAAGAGAATGTGCCAAAAATTATATTCACAGAATTACACGGATTTACGCAGACAAATATTACAGAGCACCATCTGTTAGTTAAATTGAATTAGTCAAGACTTAATCTGACAGTTACGTATAAAAAGAATAAATTTGTAACAGAAAACAGATTAAGTTATGACAACATCAGAAAAGGTCATCAAGAACAAACTGGGATTGCTTGAACTCTCCCAACAGTTAGGAAACGTATCACGTGCTTGTAAGGTTATGGGCTACAGTCGTGACAGTTTTTATCGTTTCAAAGAGTTGTATGAACAAGGCGGTGAAGTCGCCTTGCAGGAGATTTCTCGTCGTAAGCCTGTCATAAAGAACCGTGTGGAAGAACACATCGAGCAGGCAGTCGTACAGATGGCGATAGACAATCCTGCATTGGGGCAAGTCCGTGTATCCAATGAGCTACGTAAGAAAGGTATTCTTATTTCGCCGGGCGGAGTGCGTTCCATTTGGCTACGGCACGATATGGAGACCTTCCAGAAACGCCTGAAAGCATTGTCAGCCAAAGTGGAACAAGAGGGCATTATCCTTGATGAGAACCAAGTGGCGGCATTGGAAAAAGCAAAAGAAGAAAAGCAGGCTCATGGAGAGATAGAAACTTATTATCCCGGTTTTCTACTTGCCCAAGACACTTATTATGTAGGATATATCAAAGGTGTGGGACACATTTATCAGCAGACCGTCATTGATACTTACTCCAAAATCGGATTTGCCAAGTTGTATGACAGAAAGAATGCGCTTGTTGCTGCCGATATGCTTAACGATAGGGTTATTCCTTTTTTCGAGCAGCATGACTTGAAACTGATGCGTATGCTAACAGATAGAGGAACAGAATACTGCGGAAACAGAGAAAATCATGAGTATGAATTGTATTTGGCTGTGGAAGACATTGATCATTCTAAGATTAAGGCGAAAAGCCCTCAGACAAACGGTATATGTGAGCGATTTAACAGAACCGTGCAGAATGAGTTCTATGCTATTGCATTCAGAAAGAAAATCTATACCTCTATCGAACAGCTGCAAGCAGACCTTGATATGTGGATGAACTCCTACAATACCCAAAGAACACACTCTGGAAAGTACTGTTTCGGGAAAACGCCCATGCAAACTTTTATCGAAGGAATCGCTGTGGCAAGAAAGTATCAACTGCAAAATCAGGAAATGATAAAACCGAATGAGCAGGATAAAATCTCATTCGGTTGTGAGGATGATGAAACTTGTGTAACTTCGCAACAAACATCTGACAGTTTTTTTGTCCGATAGTAAAACAAATGTCAGAACAAGTCTTGACTATTACAGTTAAATTTAGTCTATGTACATCTGCGTAATCTGTGGCAAATTATGACACATTTCTTTTGTATTTCGTCATCACACCTTTCCGTACACTGTCCGCATTTTACCATCCACCAGCATCTTGTTCGACCGCACAATCCAAGTTCCACCGTCACTCAATCCGCATTTCAGTGCTTTCTCATCACCTCCGACCAGTATCGGTACGGTCGTTACTGTGATTTCGTCCGCCAACCCGTTATCCAAAAGCAGAGTTCCAATCTCCTTACCGTAAGCCACCACCGTACCGTCACCATCCTCTTTTATTCTCTGCAGTTCTGCCACTACATCCCCTGTAATGAACTGCACTCGTTCATTCTCAGTCAGTTTGATAGCATTGTTCGTTACAACCAAAGTCTTTTTCGCTACAATTGGCCAGCCCAAATGAATCGGTACACGTACAAAGTAATTTGTTTCATATCAATAATATTTTAATAGTTATGCTCGCCTTGTCCCCAAAAGAACAGCGTGAACTCATTTTATATAAGCATACACAGCATGAACATTGCGTATACATCTTGCCTTTTTGAAAAGTGCAAGTTTTTCTATTCCAAGACGTTCAGCGAACGTACAATGTGTATATCCCCCGTCTATTTCCAGGCTGGGTATAAAGACGGCAGGAATCATACCCAGCCTGTCGTCTTCATTGCAACAATGATAGCGAAACTTCCCGAATAATAAAACAATAGCCCTGTCAAATCCGGCTTCATCCATTAAAATATCTGGAAATTCTAACTTATTGGTTGCCACTTTAGAATACAGAATTCATTTTTGTCAATAAGGTTTCGCCTTCGGTGAACTTGTAATAGTGCTTAAAGATTACCGCAACACTGTTTCCTGCTTGTTCTGCCGTAACAGCAGGAGAACAACCGGCATCTACCATACGGGAGATAAATGTACCTCGTGCAGAATACCAAGTTATATTCTCTTTTATATCCAGAATATTACAAACTTTAGTCAACGTCTTGCTGACTCTATTAGAAATTTGAATGACTCTATTACGCATTTTAGCCTCTGTGGTATGTTTTTTTGTGAATATAGGGAATACATAGTTGTCGATGCCTTGGCCTTCATATTTCTCAATAATTAGTTTTGATTTCTCTATCAACAAGGGTTTTCCAATTTTCGGGAATTTCATCCGTTCATAGATAACCTGGTTTCCTTGAATCATATTGTACGTCAAATGACAGACATCCACATTGGCCATACCTCCTGTGTAATAACTGAAAAGAAATAAATCCAAGCAAAATTCCTCTTTAGGTGTAAGCAAGCTTCTATCAACATTCTCAATTAACTGTATCACTCTCTTGGAAACAGTTCTCGGTTCAAACTTGTGCCATTTCATCTTATCCTCCACACAGCCGAATATTTCCGGATCAGCACCGTGCATATTCAGCCCTTTGGCATAGTTGACTATAGCTCTCAGTTTACGCAACTTCTGGTTCAAGCCTGCTTTATTACCATTGGCAATTCCTTTTTTTTGTGTATATAGAACAAAATCCAAGAGGAACTGTTTTGTTATGTCACTGAAATAAAACACGGATAATGGTTTATTGTATTTCTTTTGTGTGAACTCTTCCAAAGCCTTCTTTATGATTTTATAGTCCTTTACACTCGCCAGGCTTTTCACAATCTTGCCGTTTTTCTCTTTTTCCTTTTCAGAGAATTTTTTAATCAAATAATCAATCATCTGGGAAACGGACAGAGAACGGTCTTCCTCTTTCATTTCCTTCCCTTTCTTTTTATCAAGACTAAGTGCCAGTTCGGTCGGACTCCATTTACGTCCTTCCTCTTCCCATTCTTCCGCAATCTTCTGATACTTTAATTTCAGATCAAGCAACATCTTGTTCTTTTTGATGGCATCGCTTGATTTGGAAATAAATGATTGTGACGCATTGTCCCAGTCTTTGATGGGACCGGTGATATTTAGCACCTTAGAAACTCTGTTGTAGCCTGTTTGGAAGAAGATCATTTCCAGTTTCACCAGTTTTTTGTCTTTTGAGGTCACTTTTCCTTTAATGTTGATCGAATACATTTTAATTAGGTTTTACGTGTACTCATGTAGACCAATTTTTTGCCTACATAACAGCCTACATAAGAATAGAGGTTACCCGCTATTTTTGTTTATTTCGGCTATTTATCCGTTCTACCACCTTTGATTAATTATTTGACAGTCAGAATATTAAGCTTTCCTCTTTAATATATGGGCATAAAAAAAGGCTATCTATCCCAGACAGCCAATCTTTTTGTTAACCTTAAATCTAATACTATGAAAAACACAGTACAAATATACGGACTTCTGTCAACTTTGCAAATAAAACAAGAAAAAAGAGATGTTTTATAACATTGATTAAATATTTGATTCCTCGATTCTATTTTTATTAAGACTTTCGGCGTTTTGAATGCTATATTCCCAATATTTATCACATAATTTCAGATAGCTGGTCTCGGCACTCTTGCCACCTAAAGAAATAGCGTACATCTTTGTCTGTTTCGCTTTTGCGTGTTCGATGGTTCGGGATAGTAGTTGATCGACAGGACGCATCTCAAAGTCCGATACGGTGATAATGTCCGCTTCCATATATCCTTCTTCGCTGATCTTTCGCAAAGCATGCGTGATGACAGGTTCCATATCAGTTCCGCCATGAAAGGATTGGCATAAGAAATCGACCAGGCGGTCGAAACTGCTGCCTAAGTCTGTGATTTCAATGCACTCGATATCATCGGAAAACAGGATGACGTAACATTTTCGATGTTGCACTTCCGTCAGTTCGGCAATGGCAAGTAGGGTGGATTTCGCGATTCTTTCCCGTTCGCCTGCCATGGAACCGGAAGTGTCCAGGCAAACAATGAAAGGGCCTTCGGCTTCTTCGGAAACTTCGTTCCCTATTGTTTTCTTGTCGTTGATGGTTTGCTTTTCGTGTGATTGATAGTCGATGACTTGCAATCTCTTCTCAATGAAACGCTCAAAGAAAATGGGTTGCAGACTTTTTTCGGCCAGATAACAATATTCCAAGGGAAGAAGGCTGTTTAAGTCGTTTCCTTCGCAAATACCTGCAATATCACTTCGGGTGGCATGAGATATAATTTGTTCCCGATGAATACCGGCAGTCATTTTGAAACGTTTCTGGCTGCTTTGGTGTTTCTTGCCCAAGATTTCTACCAGTTCACGGATAACGGGATTTCGTTTGATCGTTTCTTCGTATTCTAAAATTTGTTCTGCTATCTGTTTATGGTTGCGGAGTAACCAGACGAGGCGTGAGCCGCCACGTACCGGAAGATTTTTGGCAAGTGATAGCTGAAGACGGTAAAAATCATCACAAAGCCGCTCGATATGTTCCATCTGATAGTTGAACTCGTTGTTCGAGAGCAGTGTGTGCCATTTGTCGAAGAAGAGAGTCCGCAACGCTTTCCATTCTTTAGAGCGCGGGCTGATTGCGTCAAAACGTTGGAGGTAGTATTTTACGTTGAGGTCTACCAGGTGATATTTCATCGAGAACGGGTAGGCGCTGTTTTTCAGGAATTGGAGAAACTTGGCGTCGGATGCTTCATCCATTTCATGAAAGTATTCCCATTGCGACGCGTAGTGGGAGTAGAAATCTTGCAGGGAGGGTTGCGTGTGACGAAAATACCGGTGAATGTCCGCATCCAGTTCTTCGGGACGGATAATCAGGTTGTGCAGTTGTTCGTCGTACACATCGTAGGCTATTCCCTGCAATTTTTCATAATAAATGTCTTGCAGGTGTTTGAGCCTAATACTCTCTGTTCTCTTGTTCATGGGCATGAGCGATGATGCGGAGTTCGTTCCGGTAATTCTCTATGATATGTGCAGTCTCTCCTAAAATTCGTTTGATCTTGCTTTTTTGCGATGAGCTTAAGAAGAGATGCTCCTTTGTATATGCTGTTTCCCGCTCGGAGATTGTTTTATATTCCACTTCCATTTGATGCAGCAAGTCGATCACTTCCTGCAATGTAAATTCGAACGGAGTGTTGCCATCCTGTTGTGCAGGCAAAGGGTCGCAATTGTCATAACATAGTAACGGATATTCCTGATTGTTGACGAAAACAGACCGTCTTCCTTTTCGGAGGGAATAGATATTCTTTTGCGCGATATTTCTGTTCTTTACAAAATCGTAGGCTTTCAGGATTTTGTTGACCGGACGGAATTTATCCTGTTGGATATAAAACAGCCGGTTGCTGTCTTTCTTCAAAGACTGGTAATCGGAAGCAAATATGAGTAGGTTTCCGGCAATGTGATAACCTTCTATGCGATGATAGAAGGTGTCTACGACCTGGATTCCCGGATCGCTAAGTTCACGCAGGCTGTGTTCGGACTTCATGTTTTCTTTCAGTGTGTCCAATTTTTGTTCCAACCGTTTTTCTCCTAACAGATAGGTGTTGATGCCTCGTGCTATCGACTGTTCTACAATCTCTTCGATAATGGGGAGCTGCGAAATTTCATCCCATAGGCAGGCGCTCATCAACAGGCAGTCGGAGAAATGAATTCCCGGAGATTCATTCAGATAGGCCGATGTGCGGAGCAGACCTACTATTTTCTTCCAGCGGCGGTCGGATACATAGATGGGAGGGGTGTTTTCATCCCGTCCTGTATTATATTGTTCAATTTCTCGTTTGATATTGTGAATCAGCTCGAAGATGGTATAGTGAATGCCTACTTTTTCGCTTTCAACTTGTATCTGATTGTATAATTCATCGTTCACCTGGAGCTTTTCAGGGATTTCAGGTTCTATCTCCCGCGTAGAAGAAATCATCTGATCGAACGCATATTCCTGTTCGATACATCCGACAAACTGACGGATCAGGAAACGGTCGTATAAGGCTTCCAGTCCTTCACCTTTTGCCGGCAGTTCGTTGGAAGCGGCAATTAATGCTTTCAGGGGTACACGCACTGTAAATTGTCCGTTGCGGTATATCTTTTCATTGATTACCGTCAAAAGGGAATTTTGGATAGCAGGGCCGGCTTTCCATATTTCATCCAGAAAGACGATTGATGCTGTCGGCAGGTATCCTTTTGTAATGCGTTCGTACGTATCTTCATCCTTCAATTTTGAGATGGAGACGGGACCGAATATTTCGTCCGGTGTACTGAAGCGGGACATCAGATACTCAAAAGCATCTGCGCCTTTAAATGCCAGTTTTAGCCTGCGTGCTACCAAACTCTTGGCTACTCCCGGAGGGCCCAGCAGAAAGATACTTTCCCCTGCCATGGCGGATAGCAGAGACAGTGCGATGGTATGCTCTTTTTCGAATACTCCCTCATTGAGGGACTTCAATAATTGGGTGATATGTGATTTGATAGACTTCATGCGACGGATAATTTCATGTGTTGTTAGCAAGAGGCAAAGATACAAGAATTCTTTGAAATAGACTTCGCCGGAGGGATTTACTCCTAGATTTAGGCAATTTCCTCCTGATAAGTAGGAGTTTTCAGTTTCATGGGGAAAATTCATTCTCTACTTTTGTTCTATCGAAAGATAAATGATATATAATAATTAGAGAACCATTAAAAATAAAGGAATATGAAAACGAGCACATTTAAATACTTCGGTTTGGCGTTGATGGCTATATTGATGGTAAGTTTTACCTCTTGCGAAGTGGAAATAGATAGTTTCTATGATGATGATAATAATGGTGCAGGGTACTATAACCGTTCGGCTGATTTATGTAGTCGTACCTGGGTTAGTTTCTACCGCGACATGGACGGTAACTATTGCCGTCAGGAACTGGACTTCTTTTTAGACCGTACCGGAATCGACTATATACGGGTGGAATATCCTAATGGAGCAGTCGATCAATATGAATATAATTTCCGTTGGAGTTGGGAAAATTATGCACAGACTTCCATTCGTATGTCATACGGACCGAATGATGTTTCATACCTGGATGATGTATATATCGGTGGAAACAGATTGAGCGGTTATCTGGACGGACGAAATAACTTTGTGGAGTTTCAAGGGAAAAGATGAAACGTAAAGCAGGAAGAAACGTGAAGCAGGAAGAAATAAGAAAAGGTTAAGAAATTAGGAGAGATAAAGAAATTAGAAAAAGATAAAGAGATAGGTAAGCGTAAAGGAAGAAACTGGTAAAAAAGCATCGTTGGAAGGATAACAAGATGCGGGTAAAAAGAGAAAGGATAAGATTGTTAAGATAGAAATATAACAGATATTAGAAACAAAATAACAGGTAACAGTGTAAAAGGGTAATCAATAAGATTTCAGGATATATGAATCAGGGTATAATTAGGGCGCGAAATGAAAGCTTAAAAGTTTTGAACCGGACTAAATAGTTTTTATCTTTGCGCCCTATTAGTTTTTATATACATGGAGTGGTTATATAGTCTATTCATCGAACATTCTGCCTTACAGGCTGTTGTGGTACTTTCACTGATTTCTGCCATTGGTTTGGGCTTGGGAAGAGTGCATTTCTGGGGAGTTTCCCTGGGAGTCACTTTTGTTTTTTTTGCGGGTATCCTGGCCGGCCATCTCGGGCTTTCGGTCGATCCGCAGATGTTAAACTATGCAGAAAGTTTCGGACTGGTCATTTTCGTTTATTCCCTCGGGCTACAAGTCGGTCCCGGTTTTTTTAGCTCTTTCCGTAAAGGAGGGGTAACGCTGAATATGTTGGCGTTGGGAGTCGTTTTGCTGGGAACGTTGTTGACGGTGGTGGCTAGTTATGCAACGGGTGTCTCTCTTCCTGATATGGTGGGCATCCTTTGTGGAGCAACGACAAACACTCCGGCATTGGGAGCTGCGCAACAAACTCTGAAACAGATGGGAATAAACAGCAGTACGCCTGCTTTAGGATGTGCGGTAGCCTATCCGATGGGAGTAGTCGGCGTAATCCTTGCCGTTTTATTAATCCGTAAAGTATTGGTTCGCAAAGAAGACTTGGAGATAAAAGAGAAAGACGATGCGAACAAAACTTATATTGCAGCGTTTCAAGTACACAATCCTGCTATTTTCAATAAAAGTATCAAGGATATAGCTCGTATGAGTTACCCAAAGTTTGTCATATCCCGTTTGTGGCGTGACGGACATGTCAGTATTCCGACTTCAGACAAGATTCTGAAAGAAGGCGACCGTCTGCTGGTGATAACTGCGGAAAAAGACGCTTTGGCCCTGACGGTACTTTTTGGTGAACAGGAAAATACGGATTGGAATAAAGAGGACATTGACTGGAATGCGATTGACAGCGAATTGATCTCGCAGCGTATCGTTGTCACCCGTCCCGAACTGAATGGTAAGAAACTCGGTGCACTCCGGTTGAGAAACCATTACGGAATTAACATCAGCCGTGTTTACCGGTCGGGGGTGCAACTGCTTGCTACTCCGGGATTGATACTTCAGTTGGGCGACCGCCTGACAGTGGTGGGCGAGGCTGCTGCTATCCAGAATGTGGAGAAAGTATTGGGAAATGCCGTGAAAAGCTTGAAAGAGCCCAATCTGGTTGTTATATTTATCGGTATCGTGCTTGGTTTGGCACTGGGGGCTATTCCTTTCTCTTTTCCGGGTGTCAGTACTCCTGTGAAGTTGGGATTAGCGGGCGGACCGATCATTGTCGGTATCCTTCTGGGGACTTTTGGACCACGGATACACATGATTACCTATACCACCCGTAGCGCGAACCTGATGTTGCGTGCCTTGGGACTTTCCATGTACCTTGCTTGTCTGGGACTGGATGCCGGAGCTCACTTTTTCGATACCGTATTCCGTCCGGAAGGCTTATTATGGATTGGTTTGGGAGTCGGATTGACTATCATTCCAACTGTATTGGTTGGATTCGTGGCTTTCAAGATGATGAAGATCGATTTCGGTTCTGTATCCGGTATGTTGTGCGGAAGTATGGCAAATCCGATGGCACTGAACTATGTAAACGATACAATCCCCGGCGACAACCCATCCGTAGCCTATGCGACTGTTTATCCGCTATGTATGTTCCTGCGGGTAATTATCGCCCAAGTGTTGTTGATGTTCTTGTTAAATTGAGAATAGTATATTGCTGGATCGTAATTAGTAACTAGTAAATTGTAAATAGTAAAATAGTAAATAAAATGACTGCTCAAAGTAACATAACTCCTGAAAGCATTGTGGGCGATCTCCGTTACCTGCAACTGCTTTCCCGAAGTTTTCCTACGATTGCCGATGCTAGTACGGAAATAATCAATCTGGAGGCTATCTTAAATCTACCTAAAGGGACAGAGCATTTCCTGACTGACATTCATGGAGAATACGAGGCTTTTCAGCACGTACTGAAAAACGCTTCAGGTGCGGTAAAACGTAAAGTAAATGAAATATTCGGCAACACTCTCCGCGAGGCTGAAAAGAAAGAAATCTGCACGTTGATTTACTATCCCGAAGAGAAACTTCAATTAGTGAAAGCCCGTGAAAAGGACCTGGATGATTGGTATCTGATTACCCTGAACCAACTGGTGAAGGTCTGTCAGAATGTATCTTCCAAATATACCCGTTCGAAGGTTCGTAAATCGCTGCCTGCCGAGTTCTCTTATATTATTCAGGAATTATTGCACGAATCTTCCATCGAGCCGAACAAGCATGCTTATATCAATGTAATTATCAGCACGATTATCACTACCAAGCGTGCCGACGATTTCATTATCGCTATGTGCAATCTGATTCAGCGTCTGACTATTGACTCTCTTCATATCGTAGGCGATATTTACGACCGTGGTCCTGGCGCGCATATCATCATGGATACGTTGTGCAATTACCATAACTTCGATATTCAATGGGGAAATCATGATATTCTCTGGATGGGTGCAGCTTCCGGTAACGATAGTTGTATTGCCAACGTGATACGTATGTCCATGCGCTACGGCAACCTGGGCACGCTTGAAGACGGATACGGAATCAATCTGCTTCCATTGGCTACTTTTGCAATGGATACGTATGCCGATGATCCTTGCACCATCTTCATGCCGAAGATGAATTTTGCCGACGCTCATTATAATGAGAAGACTCTGCGCTTGATAACTCAAATGCATAAAGCCATTACCATTATCCAGTTTAAGCTGGAAGCCGAAATTATTGACCGTCGTCCGGAGTTTGGGATGACCAACCGCAAACTGCTGGAGAAGATTGATTTTGAACGTGGCGTCTTTGTATACGAAGGAAAAGAATATGCTTTGCGCGATACCAACTTCCCTACCGTAGATCCTGCCGATCCTTACCGGTTGACGGAAGAAGAACGCGAATTGGTAGAAAAGATTCATTATTCATTTATGAATAGTGAAAAGCTGAAGAAACACATGCGTTGCCTGTTTACCTATGGCGGAATGTATCTGGTGTCAAATTCGAATCTTCTTTATCACGCTTCTGTCCCTCTGAATGAGGATGGCAGCTTTAAGCATGTCAAAATACGTGGTAAGGAATATTGGGGGCGTAAATTGCTGGATAAAGCCGATCAACTGATTCGTACTGCGTATTTCGATGAAGAAGGGGAGGAGGATAAGGAATTTGCTATGGATTACATTTGGTATATGTGGTGTGGTCCGGAAGCTCCCTTGTTCGATAAGGATAAGATGGCGACCTTTGAGCGTTATTTCGTAGAAGATAAAGAATTGCATAAAGAGAAGAAAGGTTATTATTATACATTGCGTAACCGGGAAGATGTCTGCGATCAAATTTTGGCAGAGTTTGGAGCTTCCGGTCCTCATTCGCATATCATCAACGGTCATGTGCCTGTGAAAACGATTCAGGGAGAACAGCCAATGAAAGCCAATGGCAAGCTTTTCGTTATTGATGGCGGATTCTCAAAAGCTTATCAGCCGGAAACGGGAATTGCGGGATATACGCTTGTTTATCACTCTCATGGTATGCAGCTTGTACAGCACGAACCTTTCCAGTCTCGCCAGAAAGCTATCGAAGAGGGACTTGATATCAAATCTACCAACTTTGTCCTGGAATTCAATTCGCAACGGATGATGGTGAAAGATACCGATAAAGGAAAAGAACTGGTGACTCAAATACAGGATTTGAAGAAATTGCTCGTTGCTTATCGTACCGGTCTGATAAAAGAAAAGGTATAATTAGTAATCAGTATGCTCAAAGTTGCACGTTTCTGAATTTATTCACCACAGAGGACGCAGAGGACACAGAGTTTTTTTTCTTTCTACAAGTAAAACAGAGCGATAAATACGATTCTAAATACATGAGACTCTGTGTTACTCTATAGTGAATAAAAAATAGTAAACCTCTGTGTCCTCTGCGTCCTCTGTGGTGAATAAGTTTAGAAAAGAACAATACCCGCTTCGATAATAGCTCCCTTATCGTAATTGCTCGATTTATTATAGAATCTGGTTACCCCATATCCACCTGTTGCAAAGATGCCGAACTTCTTGGTAAATTGATATTCCAGATTTGCACGTGCCTGCAATGCGTACAGGCGTTTCGGGATGACCTCATCTTTGTTATCAAAAGCCTCGATATGCTGGTATCCGAGGTCCCCGCTGATGGATAACCCCTTGTAAAGGGGGAAAGACAGACCGGCACGATAGGATGCGCTCGCCGAAAACTTATCATTCAATCCCTGATACATGGAACCCACTCCCAATATGGTATAAAACAACTGGTTCTTGAATCGTACCCCGATATTGGCAGGCGTTGCATTTCCACCGTATACCATCATTTGCACTCTTGTGTCAGGATTTGCATTCACCAAACCAAGTTGGAGACCTTTCATATCTTCTTTGTAGTAATTGACAAGACCAATTTGAAGTCCGCGCGCTTTCGTTGCGTAGTTGCATAATGCTACTTGCACTCCATTCAGCTTTGATGCGGTTATATTGGCAATTCCTGCTATCTGCAAACCGTTCATGTGTTCGCCTACTACATTTAAAAGTCCCGAAGCCATCAGACCACCGAAGCTCTGTCCGGTTATATTTGCTATTCCGGAAAAGTGTAAGCCCGAAGCCATATTGCCCGTCACATTCATGAAACCACTAATCATTAACCCCGAGTTGTTGTCTCCTCCGATGCTCGTTAGCCCGGATATGACTACTCCCTGTGCTTTGTCGCCGGTGATATTTACCAATCCGGCAGCAGAAAGCCCTACGGTGTTATCGCCGCTGATATTACTGATACCAGCCAGCTGAACGCCCCGCATAGTACCCCCTGCCAAGTTGGCTAATCCGGTGATTTGTACTCCGTTCATGTCACCATGAACCACGCTTCCCAACGCATTGATACCCACACCGTTCAGACGGTTCATGGTAGACAGGAGGCCGATGTTTATGTATGTCGTCTGTGTACTGTCATGCGGTTGCGTGCATATATCTTTCCAGATGGATATATTGATCCCTGCACTCTTGTTCTGTGCCGGTAAAGAAACGGCAGCCATTAGTATAGCTGCCGTGAGTATTGTTTTTTTTATCTTCATTCCTTTCTCTTTTTCGGTTTAAGTTATATCTTTCTCTATGCAGCTGACAATCTATCAGCCTTTTGCCTCCTGATACAAATAACGCTTGATGCTCTTCTTCGGTGTCTTTTCAAATTCTTCCGGATAGATTTTCATCTTGGATATTTGGCTGTATGCCGGTAACATAGTGTTCAGTGTCACGCGGTTTTCTTCCATTACTTGTTCGATGTCTTCAGTCTTCAGGCCGTGGGCGAACGCATCGTCAAAGTCGGGATAAACAAGTCCGACAAGTTTCTCGTTTTGCTGAACGATAATGCTTTCAGCCACGTATGGCAGGTTGTTCAACTTATCTTCAATTTCTTCAGGATAGATATTCTGTCCGCTGGAGCTCAATAACAGGTTCTTGCTTCGTCCTTTGATTGTAACATTACCTTCTTCATCCATCAAAGCCAAGTCGCCGGTATGCAACCATCCGTCCTTGTCGATGACTTCTTGAGTGGCTTCTTCGTTTTTGTAATAGCCCAGCATCACATTCGGGCCCTTACATACGATTTCACCAACGATATTTTCGGGATCAGATGACAATACCCGTACATCCATCCGTGGCACAGCCTTTCCGCAAGAACCTGGTTTGAACTTTCTCCAATCTTCGTAGCAGATAATCGGGCCACATTCCGTCATTCCATATCCAACCGTATAAGGGAAATCAATCATTTTCAAGAACTGTTCCACTTCCTGATTGAACGCTGCACCTCCTACGATGACTGCCTTGAAGTTTCCGCCAAATGCCTTAATCATCTCTTCGCGCACTGTTGCCTTTATCTTGTCATTGATAATAGGCACTTTCAGCAATATCTTCATCGCCGGAGTTTCCAACTTCGGAAGTACGCTTTTCTTGATTATCTTTTCGATGATGAGTGGTACGGCAACAATCAGACTGGGTTTCACTTCTTCAAAAGCCTGGAAGATAATCTTAGGGCTTGGCATACGGGTGAGGAAGTAGATGTGGCAACCTACGGAGAACTCATAAAGGAATTCAAAAGCCAATCCGTACATGTGTGCCATAGGAAGCATGGAAACGATTTTATCTCCGGCTTCCAGTTCCAACACTTCAAAAGCAAATTTGGTATTCGACCACAGACTGCGGTAGGGGAGCATTACTCCTTTGGAATAACTCGTTGTTCCCGAAGTATAATTGATAACTGCCAGTTCTTCCGGTTCGTCTTTGTGATAAGCGACATGCTCTTTACGGAAATTCTTCGGATATTTTTTGCCGAACATTTCGTTCAGATGTTCGCGTGCATACGTGAGTCGTTCGCTGCGTGACACTAATAGGGTGAAGTCGTTCATCATCAGGATACCTTCCAGTAGCGGCATTGCCGACTCGTTCAGGTTTTCCCATACCATATCTCCTACAAGCAGTAATTTAGCTTCGGAGTGGTTGACGATATTATGCACGTTATCTGCTTTAAATTCATGGAGAATAGGTACAATAACGGCTCCATACGTCAGTGTGGCAAGGAAAGTAACTCCCCAGTGAGAGCTGTTTCTTCCACAAACGGCAATCTTGTCTCCTTTGCGGATTCCGCTTTCTTCAAAGATGATATGGAGTTTCTCGATTTTACGAGCTACGTCTTTATACTGTAAAGTTGCACCTTTATAATCGGTCAGGGCATCCAGGTCCCAATTATTCTTGATACTATTCTCAATATAGGCTATAAAACTTTGTTCCATTGTTTTTTGCACATTTGGTATTAAATTGTGCAAATATAGCAATTATATTAAGAATGAAGAATTAAGAGTGAAGATTTTTTGGAAATGGAGGAGAGAGTAGTAGGGGAATTTGTGTGGCGATACGTTATAAATACAATGGATGAGGCTTATAATTGAATGAATGGTGCTTATGGTTGAATAAATGATGCTTAGTTGGATGAAGGCTTATCACAAAAGGGATTAACTTATAATAAAATAGATTGACTCGTAGTATAAAAAAGATTATGCTCATAGCTCAACAGATTATGCTTATAGCTAATTGGATTATCATTATAGCAAAACTGATTATCATTATAGCTAATTTAATTATCATTATAGCTAAAAAAAATATGCTATTAGCAAAAAAACATTCAGCTAATAGCATATTTACAGTAACTTCATTTCTTATTTCAAGTACCATTCGTACATTCTTTGTACGCCTTCCTCGATTTCAATTTTGTGGTGCCAGCCCAGTGCATGCAGTTTTGAAGGATCGGTTAGCTTGCGCATTGTGCCGTCCGGTTTGCTGCTGTCGAAGGTCAGTTTACCTTGATAACCTACTGTTTCAACGATCCGTTCAGCCAGTTGGCGGATGGTGATTTCCTTACCGGTTCCGATGTTGATATGGCAGTTGCGGATATCTTTGCTACCTTCTTTATAGGTATCTTTAAAGTCCACGTGCTCCATAACGAAGACACTGGCATCCGCCATTTCTTCGCTCCAGAGGAATTCGCGAAGAGGAGTACCCGTACCCCAGAGAGTGACCTCTGTTTCGCTGATTCCGTATTTTTTCAGAATAGCCAGAATGTCCTCTTTTGAGCTGTCGCCGTTGACACCTTCCACCGGACGCTGGTTCATATCCTTGCGTACAGCTTCCCAGTTTCCTTCTTTCAGACAGTGTGCCAAATGAATCTTGCGAATCATGGCAGGCAATACATGGCTGCGTTCCAAATCGAAATTATCATTCGGCCCGTAAAGGTTTGTCGGCATCACGGCGATGTAGTTCGTTCCATATTGCAGGTTGAAGCTCTCGCACATTTTCAGTCCGGCAATTTTGGCGATTGCATACGGCTCGTTGGTATATTCCAACGGTGAAGTAAGCAATACATCTTCCTTCATCGGCTGTTCGGCATCGCGTGGATAAATACACGTACTACCGAGGAAGAGCAACTTTTTCACGTTGTGACGGAAACTCTCTCCGATAATGTTCTGTTGAATCTGCAGATTCTTGTATATAAAGTCGGCACGGTAGATGCTGTTCGCCATGATACCACCCACAAAGGCAGCGGCAAGGAATACATATTCCGGTTGTTCTTCATCGAAGAATTTACGGACAGCCATTCCATCCAGCAGGTCAAGCTCTTTGTGCGTGCGGCCTATCAGATTGGTGTATCCTTTATCCTGCAAATTCTTCCAGATAGCAGATCCCACAAGTCCGCGGTGTCCTGCTATATATATCTTTGCATTCTTTTCCATTCTATCTTTTATTATTTTCACCACAGAGGACACGGAGGGCACAGAGGAAAAAATAAAATCCTCTGTGTCCTCCGTGTCCTCTGTGGTGAAATGAAATTCATTTAATGTTTGGTAGCAATCATCCGCTTCACTTTTTCCATATCGTGGCGAACCATGATACTTACCAGTTCTTCGAATGATGTTTTGCATGGATCCCATCCTAACAATGTTTTTGCTTTAGTCGGGTCACCCAGCAGTTGTTCCACCTCTGACGGACGGAAATATTTAGGATCAACCTCTACCAAAGACTTTCCGGTAGCTACGTCGATACCTTTCTCATTCACGCCTTCACCTTCCCAACGAAGTTCGATGCCTGCTTCCTTGAATGCCAGCGTTGCGAATTCGCGTACTGTGTGCATTTCTCCGGTAGCAATTACGAAATCTTCGGGAACGTCATGTTGCAGGATCAGCCACATACATTCGATGTAATCCTTGGCATATCCCCAGTCGCGACGTGCATCCAGATTACCCAGATACAGTTTGTCCTGTTCGCCCTGTGCGATACGTGCGGCAGCAAGCGAAATTTTACGGGTAACGAATGTCTCGCCACGGCGTTCGCTCTCGTGATTGAACAAGATTCCGTTTACGGCAAACATACCATAGCTTTCGCGGTAGTTTTTAGTAATCCAGAAACCATATTGTTTGGCTACCCCATATGGAGAACGGGGATAGAATGGAGTTGTCTCTTTTTGTGGAACTTCCTGCACTTTACCGAACAATTCGGAAGTAGAAGCCTGATAGATGCGGGTTTTCTTTTCCAGTCCCAGGATGCGTACCGCTTCGAGCATACGCAACGTACCGATAGCATCCGCTTCGGCTGTGTATTCCGGGACGTCGAATGAAACCTTCACGTGGCTTTGAGCAGCGAGATTGTAGATTTCATCCGGTTGCACCTGTTGAATAATACGAATTAACGAACTAGAATCTGTCATATCCCCATAATGCAGATTGATCGTACGTTTCTGTTTCATGTCGCGCACCCACTCGTCAAAATACAAATGTTCAATACGTCCTGTATTGAACGAAGAAGAACGACGGAGTATACCGTGTACTTCGTAACCTTTTTGCAATAGAAATTCGGCAAGATAAGAACCATCCTGCCCGGTGATGCCTGAAATTAGGGCTTTTTTCATACGCTATTATTTAATATAATTGAAAATGTGGGTGCAAATGTCGGCATTTTTTGTGAGCCAGCCAAGCTACTACCCAATTATTTTTCAGCACAGTCTTTCAGCACGGTTTTTCCCCATTATTTTGTCGATAATCAAAGCGATAGCTCCGTCGCCCGTCACGTTGCAGGCTGTGCCGAAACTGTCCATTGCGATGTAAAGCGCAATCATCAAAGCCTGTGCCGATTCGTCGAAGCCGAGCATGGATTGAAGAATTCCCAGAGAGGCCATGATAGCTCCGCCCGGAACTCCCGGAGCGGCTATCATTGTGATGCCCAGCATAAAGATAAATCCGGCAAACAAGGGGAAGTCGAACGGTATTCCTTGCATCATCATCAATGCCAGTGCGCAGGCTACGATTTTCAGTGTGCTGCCCGACAGATGAATGGTGGCGCAGAGCGGAATCACGAAACCGGCCACTTCGGCAGATACCCCGTTCTTTTTGGTCTGTTCCAGCGTTACAGGGATGGTGGCTGCCGAAGACTGTGTGCCCAATGCCGTGAAGTAAGCCGGCAGCATTTTATTAAGTAATTTAAACGGGTTTTTGTGTACAAACAATGCCGCGATGGAATACTGAAAAACTAACAGGAAGATGTGAAGAGCAAAGATGACTCCGATAATTTTAATAAACACCATCAGGATGGAATATACTTGTCCCGAATGTGTCATGTTGAGGAATATGCCAAAGATATAAAGCGGCAGCAAAGGCAGAATGACTGCGCTAATCATTCGTACGATAATTTCCTGAAAATCACGTGCCACGTTTTTTAATGCGTCGCTGTTCAGTGACGCCAGTCCCAAGCCCAAGGTGAAGGCTAATACCAAGGCCGTCATGACGTTCATCAGCGGTGGGATGGAGACGGAGAAGTAGGGGAGGATTCCTTGTGCTTCGCTCACTTCTTCAAGCGGCGCTCCCGGTTCGATGAGTGACGGAAACACGGTGACTCCTGTGAAGTAGGAGAGGAATCCCGAAAACAGGGTGGCGAAATAAGCAATCAGAGCCGTCACGAGCAGCATTTTTCCTGCACCTTTTCCGATGTCGGCAATAGCCACCGTTACCAGTCCGACGATAATCAGCGGGATAGAGAAATTGAGAAACTCGCTGAAAATGCCGTTGAAAGTAACGAATATTCGCACTAGCGGAGCCGGGAAAAAAGTGCCGATGGCAATACCCAAAATGATGGCAATTACGATGCGTGCCAACAAACCGATTTTGATCTTCTTCATCCTTGATTTTATTTGTAGACCACAAAAATAATATTTTAATCTAAAATATTGCGAACAAATGTGCATTTCAACTGTTACTAAGATACAGAATATTCAAAATATATAAGTTATGGCAAATCAGAATAAAACAGATATCGGACTTATCGGCTTGGCTGTGATGGGCGAGAATCTTGCTTTAAACATGGAGAGTAAGGGGTGGCATGTATCGGTATATAACCGTACAGTTCCCGGAGTAGAGGAAGGAGTGGTAGATCGCTTTATGAATGGTCGTGCAAAAGGTAAAAACATCGAAGGATTCACAGATATAAAAGCATTTGTAGATTCGATAGCTATTCCCCGTAAGATAATGATGATGGTTCGTGCCGGAAGTCCGGTTGACGAACTGATGGATCAGCTTTTCCCGTTGCTTTCACCGGGAGATATTCTTATTGATGGTGGTAACTCCAATTATGAAGATACCAACCGCCGCGTCAAACTGGCGGAGTCGAAAGGATTTCTCTTCGTCGGTAGCGGAGTGTCCGGCGGTGAAGAAGGAGCCTTGAATGGAGCTTCTATCATGCCCGGCGGTTCGGAGAAAGCATGGCCGGAAGTGAAACCGATCCTTCAAAGCATTGCGGCAAAAGCACCGGACGGAACTCCCTGTTGCCAATGGGTAGGCCCTGCCGGATCGGGTCATTTTGTGAAGATGATTCACAACGGTATCGAATATGGTGATATGCAGTTGATTGCTGAAGCCTATTGGGTGATGAAAAAGTTGCTGGATCTGACCAATGAGGAAATGGCTGATGTCTTTGCCCGTTGGAACGAAGGCAAACTGCGCAGCTACCTGATCGAAATCACCGCCAACATCCTGCGGCATAAAGACAAATCCGGAGGGTATCTGATTGATAAAATCTTGGATGCGGCCGGACAGAAAGGAACCGGCAAATGGTCGGTCATCAACGCTATGGAACTCGGCATGCCGTTGGGATTGATCGCCACGGCGGTATTCGAACGAAGCCTTTCTGCACAAAAAGACTTGCGTCATCAGGCTTCCAGACAATATCAGTGTCAACATACACAACCTATATATAATAAGGTGGAACTCGTAAAGAATATATTTTCTGCTCTTTATGCTTCCAAACTCGTCTCTTATGCCCAGGGATTCGCCGTGTTGCAACGTGCTTCCGACGCTTTCGACTGGCATCTCGACCTGGCTTCCATTGCCCGCATGTGGCGTGGGGGATGCATCATCCGCAGTATATTCCTGAACGACATTGCTGCCGCCTTCGAAGCCACCGACAAGCCTAAACACTTGTTGTTGGCTCCTTATTTTAAAGAAGAAATGAAAACGCTGCTTCCCGGATGGAAAAACCTGGTGGCGGAAGCCATGAAAGAAGAACTTCCTGTTCCTGCTTTCTCTTCTGCGCTGAACTATTTCTATTCGCTCACATCTGCCGATCTGCCCGCCAATCTTGTGCAGGCACAACGCGATTATTTCGGTGCGCACACTTTCGAGCGCAAAGACGAGTTGCGTGGACAGTTCTTCCACGAGAACTGGACAGGTCACGGAGGAGATACGAAATCGGGTACATATAATGTTTAAATAGAAAACAGTTTTGAAATGATAAATGGGAATTTGAAATGATAAATGGGAATTTAGCGGTTAAATGAGAATTTAGCGGTTAAATGGGAATTTTGCAGTTAAATGGGAATTTTGCAGTTAGGCTGAAAGCCTTACAATTATATATTTATTGGGGTGCCCTGAAAGGGCTTAATTATATAGCGTAGGGCAACGCCCTACGAAAAAAACACACCAGCCACAAGCCCTGAAAGGGCGGAACTGTATACAATTATGCCCTTTCAGGGCGCAAATTCAGATTGTCGCTTTTACTATATAATTAAGCCCTTTCAGGGCACTCCGTAAAATTATCATTTACCATCTCAAAACAGAAATTAAAACAACTCTTGAAAAATGGATAAATTTGCAATGATAATTTTCGGTGCGTCGGGTGATCTGACCAAGCGTAAGCTGATGCCCGCCCTTTATTCCCTCTACCGTGAAAAGCGGTTGACCGGAGAGTATTCTATATTGGGTATCGGGCGTACGGTCTACTCTGACGATAACTACCGTTCCTATATATTAGAAGAACTGCAACAGTTCGTAAAGTCCGAAGAACAGGACACAGCTCTGATGGCTTCGTTTGTCTCCCATCTCTACTATTTACCGATGGACCCGGCAAAAGAAGAAGGTTACCCGCAACTCCGCCAACGTCTGGTCGACTTGACCGGTGAGGTAGACCCGGACAACCTGCTGTTCTACCTAGCCACTCCGCCGTCACTGTACGGAGTAGTGCCCTTGTACCTGAAAGCTGCGGGACTCAACACCCCCCATTCACGTATCATCGTCGAGAAACCTTTCGGTTATGATCTCGAATCGGCACGTGAACTGAATAAAACGTATGCTTCTGTTTTCAATGAGCATCAAATTTACCGTATCGACCATTTTCTCGGTAAGGAAACAGCCCAGAATGTACTGGCTTTCCGTTTTGCCAACGGTATCTTCGAACCTCTCTGGAACCGTAACTATATCGACTACGTAGAAATCACAGCCGTAGAAAATCTGGGTATCGAACAACGTGGCGGATTCTATGAAACGGCAGGTGCACTGCGCGATATGGTGCAGAATCACCTGATACAGCTCGTAGCCCTTACGGCTATGGAACCGCCCGCTGTTTTCAACGCGGACAATTTCCGCAACGAAGTGGTGAAGGTCTACGAATCTCTCACCCCGTTGAATGAAGTGGATTTGAACGAACATATCGTTCGTGGACAATATACAGCCTCCGGCAATAAAAAAGGCTACCGTGAAGAAAAAGGAGTGGCTCCCGATTCGCGCACGGATACTTATATTGCCATGAAACTGGGCATTAGCAACTGGCGCTGGAGTGGCGTTCCGTTCTACATTCGTACAGGTAAACAAATGCCGACGAAAGTAACGGAAATCGTCGTTCATTTCCGTGAGACACCTCATCAGATGTTTCATTGTGCCGGTGGCAACTGTCCGCGGGCTAATAAATTGATTCTTCGTTTGCAACCGAATGAAGGAATAGTGCTCAAAATCGGAATGAAAGTCCCCGGTGCAGGTTTTGAAGTGCGTCAGGTGACGATGGATTTCAGTTACGCGCAGTTGGGCGGCGTACCCAGTGGCGACGCTTATGCCCGTCTGATAGACGACTGCATCCAGGGTGATCCGACTTTATTTACTCGAAGTGACGCAGTAGAAGCCTCATGGAAATTTTTCGATCCGGTACTCCGTTATTGGAAAGACAACCCCGACGCACCTCTCTACGGTTATCCCGCAGGTACGTGGGGACCTTTGGAAAGCGAAGCGATGATGCATGAACATGGGGCCGACTGGACGAATCCTTGTAAGAATTTGACGAATACAGATCAATATTGTGAATTATGAAACTATCAGTTTTTCCCTCATCTATTGAAACTTCACGAGCATTGATACTCCGCTTGGTGGAAATCATGAATGAAGAGCCGGACAGAGTGTTCAATATCGCAGTCAGCGGTGGCAACACACCTGCTCTGATGTTCGATTTGTGGGCGAATGAATACATGGAAATTACCCCGTGGGATCGTATGCGGATTTATTGGGTGGATGAACGTTGTGTGCCTCCCGATGATTCGGACAGTAATTACGGAATGATGCGCAACCTTC
The DNA here is from genome assembly GCF_020982715.1 of Bacteroides sp. 1_1_30. Lineage (NCBI taxonomy): Bacteria > Pseudomonadati > Bacteroidota > Bacteroidia > Bacteroidales > Bacteroidaceae > Bacteroides > Bacteroides sp. 1_1_30. The sequence continues at coordinate 64,542 of NZ_JAJKHN010000017.1, read as the reverse complement.
TTTTGGGTTTGACTCCTATTTTGTATGAAAATGTATTCCGTATTCGTGGAGAGGCGAAGCCTGCGAAAGAAGCGGTTCGCTATTCGGAGTTAGTCCGGCAGCAAGTGCCGCAAAAGCGTGGCTGGCCCGAATTTGATATTGTACTGTTGGGGGCCGGAGACGACGGACACACGTCTTCCATCTTTCCCGGACAAGAAGATTTGCTGACTTCAAACTCTATTTATGTAGTCAGCGCCCATCCCCGTAACGGGCAGAAGCGCATCGCAATGACGGGATACCCCATTCAGAATGCCCGCTATGTCATTTTCCTGATTACCGGAAAAAATAAAGTCGACGTAGTAGAAGAAATCTGTAATTCGGGAGACACTGGTCCCGCAGCCTATATAGCTCATCACGCGCAGAATGTAGAGCTATTTGTGGATAAAGCGGCTGCCGCATATATTGACGATAGTAATAAAAAAATGAATTAGAACTGTTTCGTTGACGAAACTAACAGAAAAAAAGAAAAATATGAATCCTTATCAAAATTCATTTGGAGGTAATATCCCGCAGGACGTAGCCGGGAAACAAGGTGAAAATGTCATTTTTATTGTTTATACTCTAAAAGATACTCCCGAAACTCTTGATAAAGTAAAAGATGTATGCGCTAATTTCTCGGGCATGATTCGCAGCATGCGTAATCGTTTCCCCGAACTGATGTTCAGTTGTACGATGGGCTTTGGCGCCGATGCCTGGAGCCGTCTTTTCCCGGAAAAGGGAAAGCCGAAAGAACTGAACACTTTTGAAGAGATCAAAGGCGGAAAGCACACGGCAGTCTCTACTCCGGGCGACATCTTGTTTCATATCCGTGCAAAACAGATGGGGTTGTGTTTTGAGTTTGCTTCCATCATTGACGAGAAGCTCCAGGGCGTAGTTGAACCTGTCGATGAAACTCACGGTTTCAGATATATGGACGGCAAGGCTATTATCGGCTTTGTAGACGGAACAGAGAATCCGGCAGTTGATGAGAATCCTTATCATTTTGCGGTGGTAGGAGAGGAGGATGCTGATTTTGCAGGAGGAAGTTATGTTTTTGTACAGAAGTACATTCACGATATGGTTGCATGGAACGCTCTGCCTGTGGAAGAACAGGAGAAAGTGATCGGTCGTCGTAAGTTTAACGATGTCGAGCTGTCTGACGAGGAGAAACCTCAAAATGCGCATAATGCCGTCACTAATATTGGTGATGACCTGAAAATTGTACGTGCCAACATGCCGTTTGCCAATACGTCTAAGGGAGAATATGGCACATACTTCATCGGTTATGCAAGTACGTTCAGTACGACCCGGCAGATGTTGGAAAGTATGTTCATCGGCAATCCGGTAGGGAATACCGATCGTTTGCTTGACTTCAGCACAGCTGTAACAGGAACGCTTTTCTTTGCTCCTTCCTACGATTTGCTGGGAGAATTGGGCGAATAAAAAAAGAAAAATAAGAATAAAAGATTGGAGGAGGATTACACTTTGGTAATCTCCTCCACTATATATTGATCTTTCACTCTCCTGCAGGTACATACAAAGTATTCCGGATGTTTCAGGGCTCCTTCTAAAGTATCAGGAAGAATCATCTCTTTGGTACGTCTATCCATTGCCACCGTTGCATATAGAATACCCTCTTTTTCGCATCTCTCAATTAATGCATTTTTTAGTTCTTCTACGCTATATTCCATTTGTGTGAGACTTTATCGCTGCAAAGTTATGGAAAATATGTATATTTTGTGCAATAATATTCCTGTAATATATAAAAATAGCTCCCTAGTTCGTCCGCCGACGAGGGAGCTATCAACACAAAAACTAAACTAGACTTAACTAAACTATTCTATTCTTGGAATTTCACAATCCCTTTCTGTTCTTTGCAAAGGTAGATATAAAACGGATTTTGGCAAACTATAATCGACAAAAATCACTTTTTTACCGATAAAATAATGAATAATCAGCTCCTTTCGTCAAGAAAAGTCTGAAAAACTTGCTTGTAACTATCGCTGATAGGAATATATGTCTTGTCAAACACGATACGTCCGCGGTCAATCACACGTATTTTATCTTTCTGTACGATGAAGGAGCGGTGCACACGTATGAAACGACTGGATGGCAAGAGCTCTTCCATGGCTTTCATACTCATCAGTGACAGGATAGGTTTGGGAGCGTCTTCCGTATATATTTTGATGTAATCTTTCAGTCCTTCGATATACATGATTTTCTTCAAGTCCACTTGTACCAGTTTGTAGTCACTTTTCACAAAGATACTGTCTATCTCTTCCGGTTTCTGCACGAGTTCGAACCATTGGAGAGCTTTGTTGGCAGCTTGCAGGAAATCAACGTATGAGATTGGTTTCAGCAGGTAATCGAGTGCGTTGACACGATAACCGTCGATGGCATACTGTCCGAAAGCGGTGGTAAACACAATACGGGTATGCGGATCTACCATCTTCGAGAACTCCAGACCGTTAAGCTCCGGCATCTGAATGTCCAGAAACAGGAGGTCGACCTCTTCGCCCGGCAATTCTTTCATCGCCTGAACCGCACTGGAATACTTTCCTGCAAGTTGCAGGAACGGAGTCTTACTCACATAACTCTCTAACAAGCTAAGAGCTAAAGGCTCATCGTCAACGATTGCACAACGTAACATCATACTATTTTATATCTAAAGTTTTATATCCAAAATCTTGTACTTGACGCTTTATACTAAACATTGGTACTTGACGTTTTATACTGAACGTTTTTCTTTCTACTCTCTAATCTTGATACTCAATCTCGATTCGTATACCTTTTCGTCTTTTGAGACGCCTTTCAACCACGTATAAGCTCCGGGATAAAGTATCTCCAACCGACGGCTGACTTGTTCCAATCCCACGCCCGAGCCACTCTTATCCTCCACTGTCTTAGGATGATTACTATTGCGGATTTCACAAATCACTTCCTTATCATTCTCCAAAATATGAATACTGATGAAACTCGATTCAGTAGGGGAGATGCCATGCTTGAAAGCATTCTCTATCAAAGAGATAAAGATAAGCGGGGCAATGAGCGTCTGACTGTTGGGCTGAATATCGAATTTAGTAATCATCTGCACGTTGGCGGACAGACGGATGCGCATCAGTTCGATATAATTGCGGATAAAATCGACCTCCTTACAGAGAGGAACGTATGTCTGCTGGTTATCATATAACACATAACGAAGCAGTTTGCTCAACTCCTGAACTGCCTGTTGCGCCTTGTCCGAATCAAATGCAATCAGCGCATAGATGTTATTCAGCGTATTCAGCAGAAAGTGAGGGTTCAGTTGGTTTCGCAGGTTCTTCAGTTCCGCTTCCGCACGGTTCCGTTCCGCCTCTTTTCGGGCAGCTTCATTCTGTGTCCATCGGGCACTCATGCGGATAGCGGCACTTAGTCCGATAGTGAATACGAGACTCAACATATCCCTAAGGAAAAACAACCATCCCGGAGGCATCCCCGGTCTTTTTGATTTGGGAGCAAATGATGGATCGAACGTCAGACTTTGCCAGAGATGAAGCAACACACCGATGGCGCATAAAAAGATAATATTGTAGACCACATATCTTTTGGCCTGACTCTGGAAAAGATAGCGCGGCACAAGAATGAAATAATTCACGTAGAACACAATCATGAAAGAGAGTGGTACGGCGAGATGGCGTGTATAAGCCATCCAGTTGATATTCCCGTTCCCACGTTCGACGAAGAAGAACGGGAAATCGAACATAATCCCCCAGCTGATAATGTGTATCAGTACTTCTAGGGGACGACGTGCGGATGTAAAGGTTTGTTTCATAAAGACAAAGATAATTCTTTTATTGGTAATTATCCATTTTATTCGTATCTGATGGCTTCTATCGGATCTAAATCTGCTGCTTTCTTAGCCGGATACCATCCGAAGAAGACTCCTGTAACTGTACATACTGCGAAGGAGAGGAATACGCTCCACGGCTGGATATAGATAGGCCAATGCGCTACGCTCTTGACAATCCAACTGGCTCCGCAGCCGATAATCACTCCGATGATACCTCCCGTGATACTAATCATGATGGCTTCGATGAGGAATTGACTTAGAATGTCGACCCCGCGTGCGCCGACAGACATACGCAGACCGATTTCACGGGTACGCTCCGTAACGGATACATACATGATATTCATAATCCCGATGCCACCCACTACCAGCGAAATACCTGCGATGCAAGCCAGCAGGGTTGTCATCAAATCGGTGGTTGAGTTGAGCATTGTACTCAATTCCTGTTGGGTACGGATGGTGAAGTCATCATCATCCGAAGCCTTCAGTTTATGGTTGCGGCGGAGGATTGTACTGATTTCGTCAGTTGCATAGTCCGTCATATCCTCGGTGAGGGCAGAGGCAAATACTCCCTGTAAATACGTAACGGCAAGCAGACGTTTCATTACGGTGGTATATGGCGCAAGCACTACGGCATCCTGGTCTTGTCCCATAGAGTTGTACCCTTTTGCTTTGAGCACTCCTACTACACGGAAAGGTATTTTGTTGAAACGGATAATCTTACCAACCGGATCACTTCCGTCCGGAAACAGATTGTCGACTATGGTCTTTCCAATCACGCACACTTTGGCCGAGCTCTGTATGTCAGCTTCTGTAAACATATCTCCGTTCTCAACAGTCAGTTGGCGAATATCGAGATATTCTGTTCCGACACCGTTCACCGAAGCCGGATAGTTGTTGTTACCGGCAATAAGCTGTCCCGATGACGAAACATTGGGACTGATGGCAGACAGGAAACTGGTCTCATCGCGCAAGGCCTCGTAATCGGCAAGCTTCAAGGTCTGCATCGCAGACGGGTCCTGCCGGACACCTCCACGCATATCGGCTCCCGGATGAATCATAATCATGTTCGATCCCATCTCGGAAATCTGCTGCTGGATGCTTTTCTTCGAACCTTGTCCGATAGCCAGCATCGTGATGACGGAAGCAACACCGATAATGATCCCGAGCATGGTTAGAAAAGCACGCAGCTTATTGTTCGCTAATGCCCGGAGAGCTATCTTTAATAAATTAGTTCCATTCATGTTTATAAAGTTATGGAGTTATTAATGGAGTTCTGAAGGTATAAGGCTATTATAAGGTTATAAAGTTATGAGACTGTAAAATGTTGGCGTGATGCTCTAAGCATATCATCTTATAACTTCATTGTTCCTTATCACATGAATTGCCTCTTATAACTTCATTACTCCTTATCACATTAATTAATCCTCGTCATTCTTTGGCAATGCAGCCAGCGCTTCGGCGGCAGACAGAATTTTGGGATTGGTCGTATCTTCTATAACCTGACCGTCACGCAGCCGGATATTCCGGCTGCTATATTGCGAAAGTTCGGGATTATGTGTCACAAAGATAATCGTACGTCCCTCTGCATGAAGTTTCTGAAACAGTACGAGTATCTCAAAAGAGGTACGGCTATCGAGGTTTCCGGTCGCTTCGTCGGCAAGAATCACTGCCGGGTTGTTGACCAATGCACGTGCAATGGCCACCCGTTGCATCTGTCCGCCGGACATCTGGTTGGATTTGTGTTCCAGACGATCCCCCAATCCTACGGCCTGTAAAGACTCGATAGCGCGACGACGACGTTCGGAAGCACTGACGGCAGAGTTATACATCAGCGGTAGTTCCACATTTTCCACTGCCGTTGTTTTAGGCAACAGGTTGTAGCTTTGGAACACGAATCCAATCTTCCGGTTTCTTAGTACCGCACGTTGAGGCTTGCTCATCGTACGTACGGGAATATCGTCGAGCAGATACTCTCCGCTTGTCGGGGTGTCCAGGCAGCCTAATATATTAAGCAGTGTGGATTTTCCTGAACCGGAAGTACCCATGATGGTGACAAACTCCCCTTCATTGATATTGAACGAAACGCCCCGCAATGCGTGAACGGTCTCGTCGCCTACCTGAAAGTTACGTTTGATATTTTGTATTTCAATTACTTTTTTCATCGTAAATAATGTGCTAATGCGCCAATTCGTTATTGGCACATTGAATAATTATTTTTTCTTCTTACTTCCCGGAGGGCCCGGCATGAACGGACTTCTTTCTCCGCCATTTTCCATATTTCCTTCAGGTCCCATGTTTTCACCGGGCATTACACCTATAGTAGCTTCTGTTACCACCTTTGTCCCTTCAGGAATACCACTGATAATTTCGGTGGATATGCCGTTGCTGATTCCCACTTCTACCGGATGAGCGGTGAATGTAGTTCCTTCGCGAGTCCAAAGTTTGTGTTCGCCTTCGCAATCTTTCACTATATCATTATTGCCGATTAACGGTTTTTCCGGTGTGAATCGCAAGGCTTTGTTCGGAACAGACAGTACATCTTTTTTATCAAGAATATAGATCGTTACATTAGCCGTCAAACGCGGTTTTAGTTTCAAGTCGGGGTTGGGGGCAGAGATGACTACCTCGTAGGTAACTACGGTGGTAGTGCTGCTCGTGCTGCTCGTACTGCTTGCGTCGCCCAAACGAATCTGTGTAACCACACCTTCGAATACATCATTCGGATAAGCATCTACCGTGAAGCTGGCACGCTGACCTTCCACTACACCGCCTATATCTGCTTCATCCACATCGGCTACTACCTGCATCTGTGTCAGGTCGGCAGCAATGGTGAACAGGGTCGGAGTTTCGAATCCGGAAGCAACGGTTTGTCCTGCTTCTACATCACGGCTGATAACAACTCCGTCAATCGGTGAAGTAATGGTAGCGTAAGACAGGTTACGTTCCGCTTTCGCGAGCGATGCCTTGCTGCTGTCATAGCTGCTTTTCGCTTTCTGATAATTGTAGAGCGCCTGTTCGAAGTCCGTATCACTAATCAATGACTTTTCGTGCAAGCCTTTGCTGCGTTCATAATTTTTCTTCTGATATTCATATTCGGCTTTCGCACCATCGTAAGTTGCCTGCTGTGAGGCCAGTTCACTTTGCAATGTGATGCGGTCCATTTCAGCAATCAGCTGTCCTTTGGTTACTACCGAGTTGTAATCTACGTGAATCTTGTCGATGATACCGGACACCTGCGTACCGACTTCTACTTCCGTCACCGGTTCGATGGTCCCTGTAGCAGTCACCGAATTTGAAATATCGCCTTTACTGACAGTAGCGGTGGCGTACGTCACTTTGTGTTTGGCCGGTGAACCGGCAAAGAGCCATATTCCTGCTCCTACAACCACAACGACTACTACGGCGATTAGAATAATCTTTTTCGTTTTCATTCGTTTATTATGCTTTTACTTATTTATAATGCTGATTTTATACTCTTTATAAAGCTAATTGATCTCCCTGATAGAACTTCAGCAACTGCGTATTCAGTATAGCCATATATTTAGCCTGAAGCTGTTCCTGCTGTGCTTGCAGCAAATTATTCTTTTCAGTAAGGAGTTCTACGGTATTCTTCATTCCCAGATTAAACTGTTCGCTAATCAACTCATAGCTGATTTGTGTACTTTTCAGCTTTTCGTTTGCGGCAGCATAACGCTGTTGCGCGCTGTTGGCATCCAGCCAAAGGCTTTCAATGGTTTTGTACAGTGCCTTTTGTTCGTCAAGCAAGGATAACATGCTCGTTTCGTACTGCAATTTAGCTTTTTGTACGGCACTTTTCGTTTGACGGTTATTGAAGATAGGCACACTGACAGACAGTCCGATAGAGTTGTTCCATCCGTTCTTCACTTGTTCTCCGAAGGTGAAGTCGCTGCCGCTGGTATGGTTGGTTCCGATTCCTGCGCTAAGGCTGATGGTAGGGAAATAGCTCGATTTAGCGATATTGATACCCAGTTCAGAAGCCTCTACATTCAGTTTGCTCGCTTCAATCTCCGGACGAAGGCTCAATGCGCTGATGTACACATCTCTTTTGGTAGGCAGCGGAGCCAGTACATTTTCGTCGGACAGGGCAGGGAGGTAGATGTTCATTTCATTCTCCCCATCCAGTTCGAGCAGTTGTTTCAGTTGCAATTTGTAATCTTCAAGAGTGGCTTGCGCTGTGACAAGTTGGTATCGGTCGGTGCTCACCTGTGCTTCCAGTTGCGCGAGGTCGCTTTTGGCAATACTTCCGGCATTCAGAAGTTCCTGTCCTCGGTCGCGCTGCGCAATGGAAACTTGCAGGGTGTTTTCGTTTACTTTCACAGATTCGGCTGCATAAAGAATCTGGATATATACTTGGGCGATAGACTCCTGAATATTATTTTCGGAAGTCGCCACATCCAGCTCGGCCATCTGATTATTCAACTTTTCCTGTTGGATGGTTTTCAACCGTTTATTACCATTATATAGAGTCCACGAAGCATTCAGTCCATAATTACCGTTGTAGCTCGTTTTGCTGTTGCTACTGATAATCTCGCTACCGCTCACCCGGCTACTTGTCTCCTGATACGGACGATTCACCACCTGATGGCCGGTAGAAAACGAAAGGCTGGGAAACAAGGCAGCTTTAGCTGTCTTCACATCAATCTGCGTGCTGACCGCAGTGATCCGGTTCTTACGAATTGTAATGTTCTGTTCCTTTGCATAGTCGATGCATGACTGCAAGTCCCATTGATCCGGGATTTTCGTTTCTTTCAGCGTATCGACTTGCAGCGGAGAAACCTGGGCAGATATGCCGGACAGCATACCTGCTCCAAGAAATGTCATCACTGTCAATCTTCTTACATTTATCATATTCATACTTCTATTGATTTACTGTTAGCGAAGGTACGTACATATTATATATGCCGCAAAAACGATAGACGGATGACGTTATTTCGCCGTTAAATGATTTTTTTCTGTCGATAGGTAGGTTTTTGAAGAAAAACACGACAAATCTTGCAACTTTTTTGACTACTTGTTTGTTTTAATTATAAAAAATGTATATTTGTACTCATTACAAATTATAACGTCAACATATGAAGAATACACTGCTTACGATCTGGAACTTCTATTTGGAGGGTTTCCGTAGTATGACCTTAGGACGTACCCTATGGGTTATTATTTTGCTGAAATTATTCGTCATGTTCTTCATCCTCAAAATGTTCTTTTTCCCTGATTTCCTCGGCGACCACCCAACGGATGCCGACAAAGGTACATACGTGGGAAATGAACTGATAGAACGTGCCATCCCCGATAAATCTACTGATTTTTAACTCTTAAACTACATAGGATTATGATTGAAAGTATTGACACCTCGCTGATCGATTGGTCGAGAGCCCAATTTGCGATGACAGCCATGTACCACTGGATTTTTGTTCCCCTCACACTCGGACTGGCAGTGGTGATGGGAATCATGGAGACGCTGTATTATAAAACAGGCAACGAATTTTGGAAAAAGACTGCCCAGTTTTGGATGAAACTTTTCGGTATTAACTTTGCCATCGGTGTGGCAACGGGTTTGATTCTGGAGTTTGAATTCGGTACGAACTGGAGCAATTATTCGTGGTTTGTAGGGGATATCTTCGGTGCTCCGTTGGCTATTGAAGGTATTCTGGCATTCTTTATGGAAGCTACGTTTATCGCGGTTATGTTCTTCGGATGGGGAAAAGTAAGTAAACGTTTCCACTTGGCTTCCACCTGGCTGACGGGATTGGGAGCTACGATTTCTGCCTGGTGGATTCTCGTTGCCAACGCATGGATGCAGCATCCGGTAGGCATGGAATTCAATCCTGACACTGTCCGTAATGAGATGGTCGATTTTTGGGCGGTGGCTACCTCGCCTGTAGCAGTCAATAAGTTCTTTCACACGGTATTGTCCGGCTGGGTGTTGGGTGCTATTTTTGTAGTCGGTATCAGTTGTTGGTACTTGTTGAAGAAACGTAATCGTGAGTTTGCACTGGCCAGCATCAAGATTGGTGCAATCTTCGGATTGGTAGCATCGTTGCTTTCTGTTTGGACGGGTGACGGTTCCGGTTATCAGATTGCCCAGACACAACCGATGAAACTGGCTGCTGTGGAAGGTCTGTATGAAGGCGGAACGAATGTCGGTCTGGTCGGAATAGGAGTATTGAACCCTGAAAAGAAGACTTACAACGATGGAAAAGATCCTTTCCTCTTCCGTTTTGAAATCCCAAGTATGCTTTCTTTCCTTGCCGAGCGTAATGTGGACGGTTACGTTCCGGGCATTACGAATATCATCGAAGGTGGGTATCAGTTGAAAGACGGATCGAAGGCTCTCTCTGCTGCCGAGAAGATAGAACGTGGTAAAACGGCTATCGGCGCATTAGCTGCCTATCGTGCTGCAAAGAGTGCCGGACACGAGGAAGATGCGAAGATTGCATATAATGTATTGCAGGAAAATATTCCCTATTTTGGCTACGGATATATCAAAGACGTGAACCAACTGGTTCCGAATGTTCCTCTCAACTTCTACGCATTCCGTATAATGGTAATCTTGGGCGGATATTTCATCCTGTTCTTTATAGTCGTTCTTTTCTTTATCTATAAAAAGGATTTGAGTAAGATGCGCTGGATGCACTGGATTGCTCTGCTGACAATTCCTTTGGGTTACATCGCCGGACAAGCCGGATGGGTGGTTGCCGAATGTGGTCGTCAGCCGTGGGCTATCCGCGATATGTTGCCTACGATGGCTGCTATCTCCAAACTGGATGTAAGCTCCGTGCAAACTACGTTCTTTATCTTCCTGCTCCTGTTTACAGTGATGCTGATTGCAGGTGTCGGAATTATGGTGAAAGCTATCAAGAAAGGACCGGACGCATAATACTTAATACTTATTACTTAATACTTGAAACTTATGTATATATTTTTGCAGCAATATTGGTGGCTTGTCGTTTCCTTGCTGGGAGCCATACTCGTGTTCTTATTGTTTGTGCAGGGAGGTAATTCATTATTGTTCTGTCTGGGTAAAACCGAAGAGCATCGTAAGATGATGGTGAATTCTACCGGGCGTAAGTGGGAGTTTACGTTTACTACGTTGGTGACGTTTGGAGGAGCTTTCTTTGCTTCTTTCCCGTTGTTCTACAGTACCAGTTTCGGTGGTGCTTATTGGCTTTGGATGATTATACTTTTCAGTTTTGTATTGCAGGCTGTCAGTTATGAGTTTCAGAGTAAGGCAGGAAATCTGTTAGGTAAAAAGACATATCAGACTTTCTTGGTGATTAATGGGGTAGTGGGTCCTGTGTTACTTGGCGGGGCGGTGGCTACTTTCTTCACCGGTTCTGATTTCTATATTAATAAGGCCAATATGACAGACACTATTATGCCGGTAATCAGTCATTGGGGAAATGGCTGGCACGGGTTGGATGCGTTGACGAATATCTGGAATGTAATTCTCGGATTGGCTGTCTTCTTCCTTGCTCGTGTATTGGGAGCACTCTATTTCATTAATAATATTGATGACAAAGAACTGACCGACAAATGTCGTCGTGCAGTACGCAATAACACAGTCTTGTTCCTTGTATTCTTTTTGTCGTTTGTCATTCGTACACTGGTGTCCGAAGGCTTTGCCGTTAACCCGGAAACACAGGAGATTTATATGCAGCCATACAAGTATCTCACAAACTTTATCGAAATGCCGGTAGTGCTGGTTTTATTCCTGATTGGGGTGGTACTGGTTCTTTTCGGTATCGGAAAGACATTGCTTAAAAAGACTTTTGATAAAGGTATCTGGTTTGTAGGAATCGGTACGGTACTGACTGTTTTGTCTTTGCTACTGGTAGCAGGGTACAACAACACTGCCTATTATCCGTCATATACCGACCTGCAAAGCTCATTGACATTAGCCAATAGCTGCTCCAGTGAATTTACACTGAAGACAATGGCTTATGTTTCTATTCTTGTTCCGTTCGTGATTGCTTATATTTTCTACGCTTGGCGTAGTATCGACCGACATAAGATTACCGAGAAAGAAATGGATGAAGGAGGACACTCATACTAATATATTATTTGTATATTAGTCTTGTGTCTGTGTACTAATAACTTTGTCCATACACTCATACATTGTCCATATAGAATTTCGAAATAGAGATTCTAGTCGGAATAAATAAACTCCCCTTATTTAACATCACTCTAAGTCATGGTAGAGAGATAAAATAAGGGGAGCTTTTTATATATTTTATACTTAACGTGTGTGCCTAAACACTTCGGGCATTATGACACCCTCGTTATGAATTACACTAATGCTAATTATTTATTGACTACATTCTCCGGTTTGCCAGAAATGTAAGCCTGAAGATTGCTGATTGCAATATTCATCAGACGTTCGCGAGCCTCTATGGTTGCCCAGGCAATGTGCGGAGTGATGTAGCAGTTCTTTGCTGTCAGCAATGGATTATCGGCACAAGGCGGTTCGGTAGAAAGCACGTCTACGCCGGCTGCATAAATCTTACCGCTGTTCAAAGCATCTGCAAGATCTTGTTCGTTGATAAGCGGTCCGCGACCGGTATTGATTAAGATGGCTGTCGGCTTCATCATGGCAAGACGGCGTGCATTCACCATTTCGCGTGTATCCGGTGTAAGCGGGCAGTGCAAACTGATAATATCGCATTCGCTGAACAATTGATCCAAATCCATCTTCTTGATTTCCGGTGGCAATTGGAAGTGAGATTTAGAAGTCAATGCGTACACTTGCATACCGAAACCGATAGCAACACGCGCTGTGGTATATCCGGTGTTTCCCAGTCCTACCAGACCGATTTTCTTCTCGCGCAGTTCCATCAACGGAGTGTCCCAAAAACAGAAATCCTTGTTGTTTGTCCAACGGCCTTTGTGCACTTCTTCGGAGTGGTGTTGCACTTGTTGAGTGATGTTCAGGATATGCGAAAATACCATTTGAGCAACGGAAGCGGTGCTGTATGAAGGAATATTAGTAACGATGATTCCCCGTTCTTTGGCAGCAGCTGTGTCTACCACGTTGTATCCGGTGGCCAATACACCGATATATTTCAGTTCGGGCAGTGCAGCCATGTGGTCTGCATTGATGATTACCTTGTTAGTCAGAATTGCTTCTGCACCGGCTGCACGTTCTAATACCTCTTCCGGAGCTGTACGATCATAAATTGTACATTCTCCAAGAACTTTCATACCTTCCCAGGATAAATCTCCGGGATTGGCGGCATAGCCGTCTAAAACTACAATCTTCATTTCAATTTCAATATTAATAATAAGTTATACGTGTTTTCTTAACAACATATTGATATTATAGGCACGGATTATACGGATTTCACGTTTTCTAAAAAATAAAGCATCTGCGTAATCCGTGTCTGAAAAATATCATTTTTTGAATTTGTCTCCCCACAACTGTATCATCCGTTCGGCATGCTTCTGCTCTGCCGGATTGTTTTGCGGTTGCCATATCCGTTTGTCTTTCAGTTCGTCCGGGAGGAATTGCTGTTTGACAAAGTTACCTTCATAGCTGTGTGCATATTTATATTCCTGTCCGTAGCCCAGTTGCTTCATCAGTTTGGTCGGAGCATTGCGCAGATGCAAGGGGACAGGCAGATTGCCGGTTGAACGGACTAACTCCAGTGCGTCATTGATTGCGCTGTATGCCGAATTACTCTTCGGACTGGTAGCCAGATAAATCGTTGTTTCAGCTAAAGGAATCCGTCCTTCGGGCCAGCCGATTTTCATCAATGTTTCAAAGCAGGCGTTAGCGAGAAGCAGTGCGTTCGGGTTTGCCAAACCAATGTCCTCGGCAGCCGAAATCACCAGTCGGCGGGCAATGAAAGCAGGATCTTCGCCTCCTTCCACCATACGGGCCAGCCAGTAGATCGCTCCATCGGGATCACTGCCACGAATAGACTTGATGAAAGCGGAGATAATGTCATAATGCATCTCTCCATCCTTGTCGTATGCCAGCGGATTTTGTTGCAACCGTTCGGTCACCATTTCATCGGTGATGACAACAGTCTCTTCCGTTTCCGATTGCACAACGAGTTCCAATATATTAAGCAGCTTGCGGGCGTCTCCACCGGAGAAGCGCAATATGGCCGTTGTTTCTTTCAATTCAATTTTGCGTTCTTTCAATACGGCATCCGTGGTGATGGCACGTTGCAGAAGTTCCAATAAATCTTCTTTCTCCAAAGATTTGAGCACATAAAGCTGGCAGCGGGACAGGAGAGGGCGGATGACCTCAAACGACGGATTCTCCGTTGTTGCGCCAATCAGCGTGACTGTTCCGTTCTCTACCGCTCCCAACAGAGAATCCTGCTGCGACTTGCTGAACCGATGGATTTCATCGATAAACAGAATCGGGCTGGACTGTGAAAAGAAGCGGTTGCTCTTGGCACGTTCTATTACTTCGCGCACATCCTTCACACCGGAAGTCACGGCACTTAACGTATAGAAAGGTGTTTCCAGTTTGTTGGCAATGATTTGCGCAAGGGTTGTTTTGCCCACTCCGGGAGGTCCCCAGAGAATAAATGAAGAGATGCGTCCTGCGTCAATCATTTTCCGCAAGATAGCCCCCGGTCCAACTAAATGTTTCTGACCGATATAATCATCCAAAGTCTTTGGCCGTAACCGTTCTGCTAGTGGTTGCATAATTTTTTAGAATACCATTAATACCATGAAGCGGATACCGTTTTTGTTGATACCCGGATTATCACGATAAGTGAAACGATGTACATACTCAACGTGCAGCAACTTGAAAATGTTGTAGATACCTACACTTGCTTCGACATACGGCACTTTCGGGTCCATCACGAAACTGGTGAATTTACCGTCGCGTGTCGGGAAACGGAACAAATCGGGATTGTTGCTCTTGAACGGATTGTTCTTGTCCGTCAATGTTCCCCACAAAGCACGTACACGGAACATTTCCCTCCATTTCAGGTTCTTGATAAGAGGAATACGGTTGAAGAGTTTTCCATTCATGTCGTAGGATAATGACATGGAAGCGTAACGGTCGTTCAGGAATTCCATGTTATTAATCAAGTTGAACGTTTCGCGCTGGGTGATGTAGGACAAGTTGGCTTCCGGCAGGATTAACAACGGGAAAGGAACCGTGTTCCATTCTGCACCTGCTTTCACGCTGCAATCAATCTTTCCCCAGGAAGCCGGGAGCCAGAAACGTTTCCACACACTTGCTTCCGTACGGTTAAAGTTGTAATCCCCACCCAATACTCCTTTGAAACCCATAGCATGAGTGAGCGTAAAAATAGGAGCGTCCAGCGACACAGGCACGCGGCGTTGCTTGGAGTTGACAAATGATTCGCCCGGCGCATAGCGCAGCGTCAGACTTGCTTCGGAAGTTGTGACATCGTGCACACGGGTTTGTGCGGCATCATTGCGCAGGTATTCCAGTTTGCCGGTAGGCTCGTCGTTACGGTGGCGCAACATGGCTTTCACTCCGAATCCGGTCAGCGTTTCGAGTTCATAATTAATGGTGGCGTCGCGCATATACGACATTTGGTCTACTGTCGTTGTCTTGACTGACAAGAAGATATTATCTTTATCCGTAAACAGGAATTTGTCCATCGGAGACATTACGTCATAACTGTACGTTGCCGAAAGATAATGTTTCGGGAATTCCCAAACCACATAATCGCGTTTGTTGAACGAATAAGTCACCGTTCCGCTATATTTCCAGCGTTCGTCTTTCAGACCGTACGCTCCGTATCCGCTCAAGAACCAGTGCTTGTCGAAATGAGCCGTAGTCATACCGCTCAACCGGAAACGGGTACCGTCAATGTAATTGCTCGAAATCATGGTGTTGATAGGGCCGATGTCCACTTTGCTCGGATGCTCTTTGCTTCCTGTCTCTACAAAGTTCTCAATCAGTGCTTTCGCTCCGAAGATGATGTATTTGAATCCCGGAATCTGTTCGAGACGGTTGACGAATACGTCCATCGAACTTTCTTTCTTTGTCAATGGTACTTGACGGACACTCGCCCAGTACTCATCGCTTTTCGAGAGCATATCCGCTTCTTTTATTACGCTGCCTTTCAACCGGAACAGTCGTTGTTCAATAGGATCGAATTTATAATTACTATATTTCGTGGTTCGTTCCACCTGCAATCCACCTGCTGTTTTGTTGGAATTCCAGGAAAGGTCTACGGTCATGTCATCATCCGCCAACACCCAGTTGCCGTTGGGCAGTTGCTCATACTGTTGCGTGATGTCCATGCGGTTGACAAAGTTGACTCCGGTCTTTTTAGGCAGGTTCATTGTACATTTCTGAACGGCGTATGTAGAATCATTCAATACATACAGATGTCCGGTGAATCCGAAGTCTTGCGAGTTTTGCGGAACAAAAGTGAGGTGGACACATTCGCGTTTGTTTACCATCAATGTGTCCATCAGATAATATTTATAAAATGAGATGGCATTGTTACCGATCGGACTGACGAAACGCTGCTGAAGCAACCGGATATCATCATCGTAGATATTGATGTCGGCAAATACGTCTTTCAGTACGGTGCCAAGCATATCTCCCGTAGAGAAAAATTCTTCTATACCATTGGAGTTCTTTCCTTTGATAATCGTTTTCTTGTTTTCGGGATTTTTGCGGTAGATGGTTTGCGAGGACGTTTCTTGTACGGAAATAGGGAGAATCAACTTATTGGTTGTTTCCGACACTTCCACTTGGTCTCTTAAGAATGAATATTTTTTGTAGATACCTTTTTCGAGCTTTTCCGGTGTGAGGTCGTTGATAGACATTTTCATCTTCTCGTACTTGTCGTACTGATAGTACTCGTTCACTTCGAGGACTTGTGCCTTTTTGTGTTCGATTACCTTCTTCATGAATTCCACTGCCGGATTGTTTTTGCGGGAATATTTCTCCTTTTGAGGTTTCACGACAACCTCGTTCAGGAGCACATTATCCGGAGCTAACTTAACGTTCACTGTCTGATTGTTGGAACCAACCCGAACCGTTTTACTGATATAACCTACAGCGGAGAATACCAGTGTTCCTCCGTTTCTGCGGGCTTCAAGACTGTATTCTCCGTTAATATTGGTGATGGTACCCATATCTCTCTTTTCCTGGTAGTAAACAGAGATATACATCAATGGCTCGTGGGTAACCGAATCAGTGACTACCCCTTTAATTTGCTGCGCAAAAGCATTGGAAGCTACCAATACGAGTAAGAACAGTATAAGTATTTTGTTATATCGTTGTATCATAACGTTTGTAGTAGGGCTGCAAAGTTAACAAATAACTCTAAGGATAACAGAATATATAACTTTTTTTACCCATCGTTTTTTGTTGTTTACAAGCATATATCGTACGATAATTCAAAGAACATCCCGCTGTTAATCCTTTTGATAAGACCGTTTCCGCATTTCGTTCTCCCGGTTTCGGTATTTGAAACCTTTGCTCCCGTTGTAGGACACTTTTTGTTTCGACCCTTGAAACTTTTTGTTTCCCGGCATGAAACTGTTGGTTTCTCGGTGTGAAACACTTTGTTTCCCGGTGTGAAACTATTAGTTTCAAGGCGTGAAACTAACAGTCCCATGCCGGGAAACGGAATGGAACATGCCGGGTAAATGTTATTTGCTCGTAAGTATCTGTACAATACGCTCTGCGGTACGTCCGTCCCAACGTTCGGGAAGTTCGCCACGTTTCCATTCACCGTGCATCAGTGTATCCATGGTTTTGGCAAGCAGGGCAGGATCTTCTCCGACAAGTTCGTTGGTTCCCATGCGCCACGTTTCCGGATGTTCGGCATACGTGTTGAGCGTGATACAAGGAATACCCAGGAAGGTCGCTTCTTCGGCTACGTTTCCTGAATCTGTTATGATTCCTTTCGCCTTGTTTATCAGATAACCGAAGAACAGGTAGTTTTGCGGCGGCATGATATGGAGATTCGGAGCTTCGATGTCCAACTCTTTAATGGCATTACGTACGTAGGTATGTAGCGGTGCAACGATAGGCATACCGGCGGACTTGTCGATGATTGTTTTCATCAACTGACGCAGATTCTCCTTATTGCCGAGTAATACACGACGGTTGAGAGTAAATAGGAGATAATTTCCTTCTTGCAGTCCCAGGACGGAGAACCATATCGGTTTGAGCAAGCGGTTCCGGTTATAGCGGATGGCATCAATCAGAATGTTGCCTACATAATATACGTTTTCGCTTTCCGTTCCCGTCTGGTTCAGGTTGCGGTTGGCAACCATGCCGGCTGTGAACAGATAGTCGGATAGTCCGTCTGTAATCATACGGTTGACTTCTTTCGGCATTTTCATATCGAAAGAACGGGTTCCGGCTACGAGATGTGCTACCTTGATACCTTGTTTCTTGGCAACGATGGCACAACTCATGGTTGCGGTCAAGTCGTCTACCACAAGGACTACGTGTGCCGGATTCTCCGTCAGTTCTTGTTCAAAGGCTACCATGATTCCGGCTGTCAAACTCGTTGGATTACTGCTTTCCACTCCCAGATATACATCAGGAGCTTTCATGTCGAGATCCGAAAAGAGAGAAGCATCCAGACTCGTATCGTCTTTCCTCCCGGTATAAACCAGTCGGTAAGAGATACTTTTACCCAGCGCCCGTGCGGCTTCAATAGCGCGTGTAATGGGGGCTATCTTCATAAAATTGGGGCGTGCCCCCGCAACAATTGTTATTTTCATATTGTTTCTACCTAATTCGGTTTAATTCGTGAAGCAAAAGTACATTTTCTTACGGAATTTATTCGTTACTTTGCATACAAAATAACAAATATATGCCCACATTCGTTCAAATTCTTGATTTTATAGGCACATTTGCCTTTGCTATTAGTGGTATCCGGCTAGCTTCGGCGAAACGTTTCGACTGGTTCGGCGCTTATGTGGTAGGACTTGCTACGGCTATCGGCGGCGGTACCATCCGTGATGTACTGCTCGACGTGACACCGGGATGGATGACTGACCCTATCTATCTGATTTGTACAGGACTGGCTTTGTTATGGGTCATCTGTTTCGGACGCTGGCTCATCCGGCTCAATAATACTTTCTTCATTTTTGATACCATCGGTCTGGCACTGTTTACCGTGGTAGGTGTAGGCAAGAGCATTGCTCTGGGGTATCCTTTTTGGGTGGCGATTATCATGGGTAGCATTACGGGAGCAGCCGGTGGGGTGATTCGTGACGTATTTATCAATGAAATACCTCTTATCTTCCGAAAGGAGATTTACGCAATGGCTTGCGTGGTAGGCGGTATTGCATATTGGATTTGCGATCTTGCAGGTATGGAGTCCTACGCTTGTCAGTTGATTGGCGGATCAGCCGTATTTCTGACTCGCATCTTAGCTGTGAAATATCACATTTGCCTGCCTATATTAAAAGGTGGGGAAGAGCCGGAAGAATAAAAAAGATATTGCCCGAGTGAATGTGTTCATATTGTTTCTATCGGATAGCTAAGAATTAATAGTTTATATTATAAAATTAGGCACGGATTACACGGTTGCTGTATGGTAATCATCATTCTAACAACCGTGTAATCCGTGCAATCCACGCCTAATAATACAAAATTATTCAGTCCGTTCTTCTTACTTGTTTTTTGTTTCTTACTTTTCTTCCTTTATATACAGCTCCCCCTGAAAACTAATGGACTGACGGTTTTGCATATTGACATCAATGCTTGCCGAACCATTGGGGAATACTTTGACTCTGTATTCATACCTGTCTTCGGGATTGCGTGCGATAAACTCGATGACGGCATTTCCTTTCTTATCCATTTCCATACTGTATTCTTTGAGCACAGCTTTAAAATTTAGCCCGTCGCCTCCGCCATAGGGGATGCTGTAAGCCCGTCCATAATAAGGCAGATAAGAAATGACTGAATCGTTTCTGATTTCCAGTGAGTAGGAAGATGTCAAAGGGATGGAGCGTCCGCGCATCGGCATGGCGGTGTTGACATCTATCTTGTAGTTTTCAGATTCAATCAGCTTCTTTACGGCTTCTTTCTTCTGTTCTTTCTTTTCCTTTTTACTTTGAGCCGAAAGGGTAGGGATGCCCACTAGCAAGGCTAGTAACAGCATAAAGATTTGTTTCTTCGTTCTCATATCAGTTGTATTTAGGTTGATGTATATATGTATAACAACCAAATATAAGAAAAAGACAGGGATAGTTCTGTTTCCTTTAATGAAAATTAAACAGAAATCCCTGTTATTTATAAGTTTAGACCAATTAAGGGCATAATCAACTTTTGAATAAAAACGCTTGGGAAGAAAATTAGAACAGGCTTTTAGAACTGTTCCAGTATTTCAATTCGTTTTTCAATGGGAGGATGAGTGGCAAACAATCCGTTGATTCCGCTGAATATACTTTTCGATTTCTTTTTAGGATTCTGTATAAATAATTGCGCCACGTCTTTCCTTTCTACTGCCTCGATGGCAGGATCTGCCGATATTTTGCGGAGAGCACTGGCCAGTGCCAACGGATTCTTCGTCATTTCTGCCGATCCCGCGTCTGCCATGTATTCGCGTTTGCGTGAAATGGCAAAACGCATCAGGCTTGAGAAAAGATAACCGATGACAGCTATCACTAAAGCGAGTAGAATGAAAAGAAAAATGCCGCCACTACCTTTGCTGTTGCTGCGTACACGTATGTGCGTGATGGTATATAATGTGATTTCTGTCAGCATGGAGAAGATACCAACAAAGACGATGGATATTATCAGCAAGCGCACGTCACGGTTGCGGATATGACTTAGCTCATGCGCAATCACTGCTTCCAGTTCTTCATCATTCAGTTTTTTGATGATACCTTCCGAGAGGGTAACAGTGTATGTACGTTCATTGATGCCGCTTGCAAATGCATTCAGAGAACTGTCATAGATGATATTGATTTTCGGCATCTTCATGCCTTGCGACATACATAGGTTTTCCACCAGGTTGTAAACGCGCTTATTCTCTATACGATCCAGCGGTTTGGAACCGGTGGCAGAATTGATAATGCTTGTGTTGGCCCAATAGGCAATCAGAAACCAGATGATTACGATTCCCATGGTGTATGGCAATGAAGAGAGGAAGAAATGATTGACCATTGGCATTATTTCTATTTCCATACTCTTTCCGTATCCAAAAAGAACCAACAGATAGCAGGATAAATAGAGGAGTGCTGCCACGAGACAGGGAAACAGGAACAGTAGAAACGCAGAGCGCAGATTATTCCGGCTCTGCTGTGTTTGGATTCCGATGTATTGCATGCGTGTTCAACTTTTGTAATTGAGTGGATGGTGTGAATAAAGAGTTTAGAAACTTATTTTAGGTGCCTGATCCAGATTCGCACGTTCATTCTTCCCCAGGTCGAACATGATTTCTCTTTGGAATCCGGTCATTCCTGCCACTATATTCGATGGGAATGTCTGTACGGCGTTATTATATTCTTTAGTTGCCGAGTTGAAGTAACGGCGGACAGCAGCCAGTTTATTCTCTACATCAGCAATTTCTTCCTGTAATTGCAGGAAATTCTGATTAGCTTTCAAATCGGGATAAGCCTCGAGAGTGATTTTCAATCCTGCAAGAGCAGAGCTTAACTGGTTTTCGGCAGCTATCTTATCATCAATCGTTTTTGCGCCCACTGCACCGTTACGTGCCTGAATCACCCGGTCGAGCGTTTCCTTTTCATGTGCGGCATATCCTTTCACGGTGTCTACCAGTTGGGGAATGAGATCATGGCGTTGTTTCAACTGTACATCGATGTCGGCGAACGCATTTTCACGATTGTTTCTCAATTTCACTAATGAGTTGTACATGGAAGCAAAGATGATGCCCAGTAATACAATAATCCCTACAATAATAAGTATGGTCATAGCTTTTTGTTTTATTTAATAATATAAAATCAAAAGTAATCTATTTGGTTCTTTTAACCAAGCAGTAGGGGATAAATTTCGCAAATACCACCTAAAAACTATCAGAAAGCACCTAAAATCTGTCATTTGATAGAATGTCCCCCTAAAAAATAACGGATTCTACCCTGCTTGATAAGCAAAATACCTTTAAACTTGCAAACATCGAGAAAAACGAATATTAACCATAAAACCATTAAAGTATGAAAAGTTTAAGTTTCAGAAAAGATTTAATTGGAGTACAGGAAGAGTTGCTTCGTTTTGCTTATAAATTGACGGCCAACCGTGAAGAAGCAAATGACTTATTGCAGGAAACATCTTTAAAAGCATTAGATAATGAAGAAAAATATGTTCCGGACACAAATTTCAAAGGATGGATGTACACTATCATGCGTAACATCTTTATAAATAACTACCGTAAAATAGTACGCGATCAAACTTTTGTTGACACAACCGATAATTATTATCACTTAAATCTGCCACAAGATTCAGGATTTGAAAGTACGGAAGGTGCTTACGACCTGAAAGAAATGCACCGCATCGTCAACGCACTCCCCCGGGAGTATAAGATTCCTTTCTCTATGCACGTATCTGGTTTTAAATACCGCGAAATCGCAGAGAAATTAGGATTACCATTAGGCACAGTGAAGAGCCGCATATTCTTCACACGTCAACGTTTACAACAGGAATTGAAAGATTTTGTATAAATGAGGATAACGCATACAAACAAGCTTATTAGCAGAAGGAGCAAAGAGATAGATTCTCATTGCTCCTTCCTTTTTTATAACCTAATTTTATTTACGATTAAACGATTTACGATGTACGATTGAAATTTGAATTGTGAATGAGGAGATACTTATGCAAAGATAAGTACTTATAATTCCAAAAGTTATTTCAATCGTACATCGTAAATTGTCTAATCGTAAATCACCTATTCGTCTAATCGTAAATTAAACTAGGTTATAAATTCTTTCTTGTTATTTGCTTTTCTTTTTTTTGCTTTTTTTCTTTTCAACGGCCTTCTCTTCCGGTGGGAATTTAGGAACCAGATTCATCAGCCGTAATATCTGACTTTGTCGTTTTAGTATGTATGACGAAGGTTTCGCCGAGTTAAATCGTATTGGGTTGGGGAGGGTGGCGGCGATGAGTGCACATTGTCCCCGGGTCAGCTTGTCGGCTGTTGTTCCGAACTTATTTTTTGCGGTTGCTTGTGCGCCGTAGATGCCATTTCCCATTTCTATAGAGTTGAGATAGACTTCCATGATTCGCTCTTTCGACCAGAAGAGTTCGATGAGAAACGTAAAGTAGACTTCGAGCCCTTTGCGTACCCACGACGATTGCGGCCATAAGAATACATTCTTGGCTGTCTGCTGACTGATGGTGCTTGCTCCCCGTTTCCGTTTGCGTGTTTCGTTTTCTTTCATCGCTTTCTTGATTTCTACGAGGTCGAACCCGTTGTGTTCGGCAAAACGGTTGTCTTCGGAGGCTATGACCGCCATCGGCAGGTTGGGAGATATCTTATCAAAAGAAACCCACGTGTGCTTCCACGTGGGTTTATCTCCTGAAAAAACTTGCTGAACGCTTCGGATAACCATCAATGGAGTTACATAAACCGGCATGAAACGATAAATAATCACTGCCAGTAGTGTTGATGTAAAGAAGAAAATCAGCAGGTTGCGCGTATAGCGCAGTAATTTTTTAATGAGTAGCTGCTTGTGCATCTCTAATCATTTGTTCACTTGCGTACATGTATACTTCTACACGACGGTTTTGTTCGCGACCGGCAGCAGTGTCATTGCTTGCAACGGGATCGCTTTCACCCATTCCTTGTACACTCTTGATTTGATTGGTGGAAACACCGCAACTCAACAAGTAACTGGACACGCTTTGCGCACGTTCTTGTGATAAGTTCAGGTTCTTTTGCTGGCTTTGTGCAGCAGTACTGTTTTTCCAGCCCTGGTTGTCGGTATATCCGTAGATAGACACGTCCATATCCCGGTTCTGGTTGAGCACATTGTTGGCAAACTTGCTTAAAGCAGATTTAGCAGCAGCACTTAGATTTGCATTACCGGTAGTGAAAAGAATACCCGAGTCGAATGTTACTTTCACGGCTTGCAATCCGTTGTTGTCTGTTATCTGTTCTACTTGTGCGCCTTCAATTTGTTTTGCTTCTGCTGCTGCTTTGTCCATCTTTTTACCGATAAGAGCACCTGTACCTGCACCTACTGCCGTACCAATAGCAGCACCGATAGCAGCACCTTTACCTTTACCGATAACACCTCCCAGGATCGCACCTAGTGCAGCGCCCGAACCACCACCGATAGCAGCACCTTTACCAGTGTTGTTCATACTTCCACAGCTACCAAATATCATGGCAATACTCATGAAGAGAACCATAAATTTCATCTTGTTCATAATGTTGATGTTTTTTAATTGGTTTATAAAAAATGTTTTTATACGAATCACTTCGCATTATTAATAACAATGCAAAGATACATATTATTTGGCAAGCGTGTACTTTTTAAGTTAAAATAACTCGGAAGAGCCCCTTTGTTTGTTAATAAAGGGAAATGATAATTATCCTTTTATCGTTGAAGGAATACTCAAACACTTCTTTTTAATAATAATGAACCAACTCAAAAGAATTAACCCTTTGGCAACCGTGGTGATGCAGACTGCCCACCAGATTCCTTCCACTCCCATGCCCATCCGTACAAACAGGATGGCAAGCGGAATACGCATATAGTTGCAACTGATGCTGATAATGGCAGGAGGGATGGTGCGTCCGATGCCGTAGAATACTCCCTGCATGGTGATTTCGAGCATCATAAAAAGCTGCGAATATCCGTCGATACGGAGGAACACACCTCCGGCTTCGTAGGCCGCTTGTTCGGGGACGAATATGGCAAAAACTTCATTCCCGAAGAAAACGAATAGTAATGTGCAGAATGTTCCGAAGATTCCCGTCATCCATAAAGTCGTATACCAGGCTCTAAGTACCCGTTCCACTCGTCCGGCGGCGTAGTTTTGGGCGATGAAGGCACTTAGTGCGGTGGAGAATCCCTGTGAGGTATTCCAGGTAATTGCTTCAATTTGTCCTCCGGTGGTGAAAGTCATCAGGCCGATGTGTCCTCCCTGTTCCGAGGCGGTGCGGCAAAGGAACATGTTGACGAAGGCAAATAGCGTATTCAAAGTAGCCACGGGCAATCCCAGTTTAAAGATTCTCCGTGTATATTTTTTCTTTAGCCGCGTGAAGAAAGGGAAACCGCCAAGCAGGGCATCCCGGCAACGCAACTGATAGACGAAAATCAGGAAAACGCTTGCTTCCGCAATCCAGGTAGCGTATGCCGCACCATTGGTTCCCAGCCCGAAACCGAAAATGAAGAGTGGGTCCAGAATGATGTTCAGTATCAATCCTGTGCCGCTGATAAAGAACGGGACTTTACTGCGCCCTGCTGCATTATAAATTCCGGTGAAGGCAGCGGAAAGGAAAATAAAAGGCAATCCGGTAGAAATAATCCGCAGGTATTGGATGGCATTGGCCGTAATATGATCTTCGAGTTCATAGATGCGTATGATAGGTTCTGCAAATATAAAAAGGAGTGTGCCCCAACAGATGGAAATAATCAAAGCAATCGTGATGTTATGAGATGCGAAACTGCGGGCATCTTCCTGGCTTTGCGCACCGATGGATTGTCCGACACTCACTTCAGATCCCACCTTATTTAATAAGGAGATAGAACCGGACATCCAGGTCAGGATTCCGACAGAACCGATGGCGGCTACGGCTTCACTTCCCAGTCGTCCTACCCACGCCATATCTGTGAGGCTATATGCCATTTGGATAAACGACGTTGCCATGATCGGCATTGCCAGATTAAACAGTTGACGATTGATAGGGCCTTGTGTCAGATTCTTTATTCCTTGCATATAATTTTTCTAATCAAAATGGGGTGCAAAGATACGCAAAATTACTATCTTCGCGCATCTAATTATTCATTAATCAAAGTACATAGATACTATGAAACAGAAATTTTCTACTATTTTTATCTTGCTGCTTCTCTTTTTTGCTGGTTCACGAGTGGTAGCGCAAAATGTTCCGAAACCTTTTGATATTGAACAACCTTCACTTCGCGTATTCCTTCCTGCGCCGGAACTGGCAACGGGGCGTGCTGTGGTTGCGTGTCCGGGAGGTGGATATTCACATTTGGCATTCGAACACGAAGGCTGTGATTGGGCTCCCTACTTTAATAAACAAGGTATTGCATTGATTGTGCTAAAATACCGGATGCCGAACGGTGATCGTACATTACCCATTTCGGATGCTGAAGCAGCAATGAAATTGGTGCGTGACAGTGCCGATGTCTGGAATTTGAACCCGAATGACATTGGTATCATGGGCTCTTCTGCCGGTGGACATCTGGCTTCTACCATTGCCACTCATGCCAAGCCCGAACTTCGTCCGAACTTTCAGATTCTTTTTTATCCTGTGATTACGATGGATAAATCTTATACCCATAGAGGCTCTCACGACAACCTTTTGGGAAAAGATGCTTCTGCTGAATTGGAACTTGAATATTCTAATGAAAAGCAAGTGACGAAAGATACACCGCGTGCTTTTATCGTATATAGTGATGATGATAAAGTCGTTCCGCCTGCTAACGGAGTTAATTATTATTTGGCGCTGAACAAGAACAATGTTCCTTCAGTGCTTCATATTTATCCTTCCGGTGGACATGGATGGGGAATTCGCGAGGGTTTCCTCTATAAGAATGAAATGTTGGACGAACTGACGTCTTGGCTCCGTAGTTTCAAAGTACCTCATAAAGATGCTATCCGTGTAGCTTGCATTGGAAATAGTATTACGTATGGAGCACGTATCAAGAATCGTGATCGTGACAGTTATCCGGCTGTGTTGAGCCGTATGTTGGGAGAGGCTTATTGGGTAAAGAATTTCGGAGTCAGTGCCCGCACTCTGCTGAACAAGGGCGATCATCCTTATATGAATGAAAAGGCTTATCAGGATGCGCTGGCTTTCAATCCTAATATCGTTGTTATCAAGTTGGGTACGAATGACAGTAAATCATTCAACTGGAAGTATAAGGCCGACTTCACGAAAGATCTGCAAACGATGGTCGATGCTTTCAAAGCGTTGCCAGCTCAACCGAAGATTTATCTTTGTTATCCTTCTAAAGCCTATCAGACCGGTGATAATATCAACGATGATATCATCTCTAAACAAATCATTCCGATGATAAAGAAGGTTGCCAAGAAAAATAACTTGTCTGTCATCGATCTTCACGCAGCAATGGACGGAATGCCCCAGTTGTTTCCGGATAAGATCCATCCGAATGAAGAAGGGGCTAAAGTGATGGCAAAAGCTGTTTATCAGTCCTTGAAAAAGTAAAATAAGGAACTTGACGATTGTAAAATTTCCGGTTGAAATAATCTCTTTTAGAGAAAGTTTTAACCGGAAATTTTTTAGTTTAATCACAAATAATCTTCTTATAATATGCTAAAAAAAGTGTCTTTCTGAAAGTTAGATTTGTTACCAATCTATATTTTTGCGCCCGAAAAATAATAAAATGATAAATAGCGTTATGAATAGACTACAAGATTTTACCTTTTTCTCGCAGTTGATGGCTAACGCTAATATGGGATGGTGGAAAGCCAATTTATCAACTGCGAATTATGAATGTTCTGACTTTATAGTAGAGTTATTAGGTCTGGATCAGACCGGAGTTATTAGTTTTGAAGATTTCAATAAACGTATTCAGAAAGAGGAGCAACATTCTGCAACTTTTCATTCCTTTGGTGTGTATCAATGGCCAGAGGTGGTGTATTTGCTTGATACGGTGAAAGGATCTGTTTGGGTACGTAGCAAGGTATGCTTTCAAGAAACGGATGAAGACGGAAACGAAATCATCTATGGTATATCCGAAGTGCAAGATGGTCCTGATATGGCATCTGCTTACCAAGCTTTGCAATACAGTGAGCGTCTCTTATCTAACATTTTCAAGTATTTGCCTATTGGTATCGAATTATACGATATGGATGGGGTATTGGTGGATCTGAACGATAAGGAATTAGAAATGTTTCATATAGAGAAGAAAGAAGATGTATTGGGTATCAATATTTTTGAGAATCCTATTTTTCCGAAAGAAATGAAAGAACGGCTGAAGAAAAATGAAGATGCCGACTTTACTTTCCGTTATGACTTCTCGAAGGTTGGTTCGTATTATCAGAATACCCAAAAACAGGGTACAATTGATTTAGTGACTAAAGTGACTACATTATATGATAGTGAGCATCAACCGATAAACTATCTATTGATTAATGCGGATAAGACAGAAACAACGGTAGCCTATAATAAGATTCAGGAGTTTGAGGAGTTCTTTGAACTGGTCGGTGATTATGCCAAGGTCGGTTATGCCCACTTCAATATTTTGAGTGGACACGGCTATGCTCAAAAAAGTTGGTACAGAAATGTGGGTGAAGCGTATGAAACTCCGTTGTCCGACATCTTTGGCACATACCGGCATTTCCACCCCGATGACCGTGCCTTGTTGATTCGTTTTCTGGACGACGCACGAAATGGACTTACCACCCAACTTAGCAAAGAGATGCGTGTCCTTAGGGAGGATGGCACATACATATGGACGCATGTCAATCTGTTAGTAAAGAAATATGCCCCGCAAGACCGGATTATCGAGATTATCAGCATCAATTATGATATCACAGAACTGAAAAGGACAGAAGAAATGCTTGTCAAGGCACGTGATAAAGCTGAAGCGTCCGATCGGTTAAAGTCCGCTTTCCTGGCTAATATGAGTCACGAAATCCGTACTCCTTTAAATGCTATTGTCGGCTTTTCAAGCCTGTTGACTAGT
Source organism: Bacteroides sp. 1_1_30 (assembly GCF_020982715.1). NCBI lineage: Bacteria > Pseudomonadati > Bacteroidota > Bacteroidia > Bacteroidales > Bacteroidaceae > Bacteroides > Bacteroides sp. 1_1_30. The sequence goes on along the minus strand of NZ_JAJKHN010000017.1, from coordinate 35,891 downwards.
ACGGAAAATGCAGCGGAAAAGGAACTATATAATTCTCTGATTGGACATAACAACAAACTATTATTAAATCTGATTAATGATGTAATTGATCTTTCTAAAATAGAATCCGGTTATCTGGAATTGCGTCCGGACTGGGTTAATCTTACCGAGCTTCTTGACGAGAGTGTAGCGGAGTATGCTCATCAAGTACCATCCGGCGTTGAACTTCTGACTAACTATCCGGCACATGATTCTCTGGTAGAACTGGATAGACTGCGTATCAAACAGATCTTGAGTAATTTCCTTTCGAATGCCTTAAAGAACACTACCACCGGACATGTGGAAGTCTTCTATGAGGTAGACCACCAATCTGTCAGAATCGGTGTTAAAGATACCGGTCGGGGCATCCCGCAGAATATGCTTGAAAAGATATTCGAAAGGTTTGAGAAATTGGATTCCTTTGCTCAAGGGGCCGGTTTGGGCTTACCTATCTGCAAATTGATCGTCGAGAAGATGAACGGGCGGATATTAGTCGATTCCCAACTGGGGATAGGTACTACTTTTATAATCGAATTACCGTGTCGCTCTATGCTTGTAGAATAAGTATATGTGAAGAATATTAAAAGAAAATCCCTTGATAACGACTGATTATCAAGGGATTAATTTTATGTTTTGTGATCCGCCTGGGGCTCGAACCCAGGACCCCAACATTAAAAGTGTTGTGCTCTACCTGCTGAGCTAGCGAATCAGTCCTTCAGTGCTTTCTTTCGAATGCGGGTGCAAAGGTAGAACATTTTTTTATAACTCCAAAAGAATTCAAACATTTTTCTTATCTTTGTGCCATTATCAACAATATATAATCATACATTATGGCTGCTGACGATAAAAAAATTATCTTCTCAATGGTAGGAGTGAGCAAAGCTTTCACTCCTAATAAGAATGTGCTGAAAGACATTTACCTGTCGTTTTTCTATGGAGCGAAAATCGGTATTATCGGTTTGAACGGTTCTGGTAAATCAACGTTATTGAAGATCATCGCCGGTTTGGAGAAATCCTTTCAGGGAGAAGTCGTGTTTTCTCCGGGATATTCCGTGGGGTATTTGGCACAGGAACCTTATTTAGACAACACAAAGACAGTAAAAGAAGTAGTGATGGAAGGTGTGCAACCCATTGTTGACGCACTGACAGAATACGAAGAAATCAATCAGAAATTCGGTTTGCCGGAGTATTATGAGGATCAGGATAAGATGGATGCTCTTTTTGCTCGCCAGGGTGAATTGCAAGATATCATTGATGCAACTGATGCATGGAATCTGGATAGCAAGTTGGAGCGTGCAATGGATGCTCTCCGTTGTCCGCCTGAAGATCAGCCGGTAGAAAATCTCTCCGGAGGTGAACGTCGCCGGGTAGCTCTTTGCCGTTTGTTGCTGCAGAAACCGGATGTGCTTTTGCTGGACGAACCTACCAACCACTTGGATGCAGAGTCTATTGACTGGTTGGAACAACATCTACAACAATATGAAGGTACGGTTATTGCTGTGACGCACGACCGTTACTTCCTCGATCACGTTGCCGGATGGATTCTTGAACTGGATCGTGGTGAAGGTATCCCTTGGAAAGGTAACTACTCTTCCTGGTTGGAACAGAAGACCAAACGTATGGAAATGGAAGAAAAGACCGCCAGTAAACGTCGTAAAACACTGGAACGTGAGTTGGAATGGGTACGCATGGCTCCGAAAGCCCGTCAGGCGAAAGGTAAGGCACGTCTTAACTCTTATGACAAATTGCTGAATGAGGACGTGAAGGAGAAAGAAGAGAAACTTGAAATCTTTATTCCGAATGGTCCCCGTCTGGGTAATAAGGTCATTGAAGCCAAACATGTGGCTAAAGCATACGGTGATAAATTGCTGTTTGACGATTTGAACTTTATGCTTCCTCCTAATGGTATTGTCGGTGTGATTGGCCCTAATGGTGCGGGAAAGACGACATTGTTCCGCCTGATTATGGGATTGGAAACAGTGGATAAAGGAGAATTTGAAGTAGGAGAGACTGTAAAGGTGGCGTATGTAGACCAGCAGCACAGAGATATTGATCCGAATAAGAGTGTATATCAGGTAATTTCCGGTGGTAATGAGTTGATCCGTATGGGGGGACGTGATGTGAATGCGCGTGCATACCTTTCCCGTTTCAATTTCTCTGGAGGCGATCAGGAAAAACTCTGCGGCGTACTGTCCGGTGGTGAAAGAAACCGTTTACACTTGGCGATGGCTTTGAAAGAAGAAGGTAATGTACTGTTGCTCGATGAGCCTACCAATGATATCGACGTAAACACACTACGTGCTTTGGAAGAAGGTTTGGAAGATTTCGCCGGCTGTGCAGTAGTTATCTCGCACGACCGTTGGTTCCTCGACCGTATCTGTACACATATCCTTGCTTTTGAAGGAGACTCCAATGTATTCTACTTCGAAGGTTCTTATTCAGAATATGAAGAAAATAAAATGAAACGTTTGGGAAATGAAGAACCAAAACGTGTTCGTTATAGAAAGTTAATGACTGACTAGTATAAAGTAATAGATTGAAGCATTTATAATGCTTTCTGTTTCAAAATAAAAGGCTCTGCAAATATTGTGGAGCCTTTATCGTTTTATAACAAGGGAAAACGTTTATCTCTCTTAAAAAATTGTAGTATAATCGTAATGTAGTTCTAAATATTATTAATTATATTTGTGCACAGTTTTTAAAAGCAAACAATTTATATTAACTAATCAACTACATTTATGTTAAAGAGAATGCGATCTTTTTTAGTAGCGGCGATGCTCATGGTCATTGCTACCGTTAGTGCGCAGGTTACCACTTCTAGTATGAGTGGTAAGGTTACAGCACAAGATGAACCTATCATTGGAGCGACTGTGGTTGCAATCCACGAGCCGTCAGGTACACGTTATGGTACAGTGACTAATATCAGTGGTCAATTTAATTTGCAAGGTATGCGTACCGGTGGTCCTTACAAAGTTGAAGTTTCTTATGTTGGTTATCAGACTGCTATTTATAAAGGTGTAAATTTATCGTTAGGAGAAGTATACACTTTAAATGTAGTTTTAAAGGAAAGTTCTGAATTATTGGATGAAGTTATAGTAACAGCACAGAAAACAGTAGAGAAGATGGGGACTGTAACGAATGTGAGTGAGCGTCAGTTAACGACATTGCCTACTATTAATCGTAGTATTACTGACTTTACTAAACTTTCTCCTTATGCGGGTGGCAGTAATTCTTTTGCCGGACGTGATGGACGTTATAATACAATAACTGTGGATGGTGCAGCTTTGAACAATAATTTTGGTTTGAGTACTAATAATTTGCCGGGTGGAGATGCGCAGCCTATTTCACTTGATGCAATTGATGAAATTAGCGTTAATGTTTCTCCTTATAGTGTTACGTATTCCAATTTTACGGGAGCTTCTATTAATGCTGTAACCAAGAGTGGTACAAACGAATTAAAGGGAACAGTTTATACATATCAGAAACCAAAGAATTTTATAGGAAAATCTATTAACGATGTTGACGTTCCTAATGTGGAAAGTTATAAATCCAGTTTGTATGGCTTTACATTAGGAGCTCCGATAATAAAAAATAAACTATTCTTTTTTGTAAATGGAGAATTAGAAAATAGTACTAGCCCTGGTATTTTGTGGACTCCTAGTCAAGAAGAAGGTGGAAGTGGGGATAATCAAAATCATATTTCTAGAACTTGGATAAAGGATTTGAAGACAATAAGTGATTTTGTAAAGGATAAATATGGATATGATCCGGGAAGTTATGATAAATTTGATGATTTCGAGAGTAAAAATTGGAAGCTTATGGCTCGTTTGGATTGGAATATTAATAAAAGTCATAAACTGTCATTACGTTTTAACACAGTGAAATCAGAAAATGATGCTAGTATTAGTTCAACTTCTTCGGTAATCACTAAAGCTAATTCAAACCGTTATGGGGTTGATGCATTTGCATTTGGAAATTCCAACTATGGTTTTAGAAATATTGTAACGTCTCTTTCCGGTGAGTTGAATAGCAATTTTTCTTCTTCAGTACAAAACAAATTATTAGTGACTTATACCCATATCCGAGATTCTCGTACAACTAAGGGAGATGCGTTTCCAATGGTTGATATTTACAAGGACGGTAAGCAGTATATGACATTGGGTACAGAATTGTTTACTCCTTTTAATGATGTCGAGAATAATGTATTTAGTGTTACTGACAATGTAACTATTAATAAAGGAAACCATTTGATAACTGCCGGTGCAACATTTGAAAGACAGTATTTCATGAATTCATATTTACGTGCTCCTTATGGATATTATCGTTATGCTTCAATGGACGATTTTATGACGGGAGAAAAACCGATGCTGTATGGCATTACTTATGGATATAATGGAAAAGACGCTCCGGGAGCTGAACTGACATTTGGTATGTTGGGAGCTTATGCACAAGATGAATATTCTATTACACCTAATTTAAAATTGACATATGGATTACGCTTTGATTTACCGTTATATTTTGATGATTTGTTAGGGAATGCGGCTATCAAAGAACAGTCATTTAATGGAACGAATGTTGACGTATCCGAATGGCCGAAAAGTAAATTGTTAATATCTCCTCGTTTAGGATTTAATTGGGATATAAAAGGTGACCGTTCTATTGTTTTGACTGGAGGTACAGGCTTGTTTACAGGGTTATTACCATTTGTATGGTTCACTAACCAACCGACAAATGCAGGTCAGATGCAAAATATGGTCGAATTTGAGACTTCGGAATTACCGGCAAACTTTGCTTTTAATCCAAATTATAAAGAAACTCTTACCCAAAATCCGGATATGTTTCCATCAACTCCGGGAAATGAGGTCCCCGGTGCTATAGCTTATGTGGATCCGAATTTTAAAATGCCTCAAGTTTGGCGTAGTAATGTAAATGCAGAGTTTCAGTTACCTTATGGATTTATGCTTTCTGTTGGTGCTATGTATACACGTGATATATATAATGTTGTTCAGAAGAATATGAACGAAAAGGCCCCTTCTGGAACCTATAATGAACAACCGGGACGTGTATATTGGACTAAGAATAATTACTATGACAATCCTAAGACGAAAACCGTTATACAGTTGACTAATGGGGATGAAAAAGGTTATCAATATTCTTTTAATGCAGTATTAACGAAGAAATTTGATTTTGGCTTTACAGGTTCATTTGGGTACACTTATACAATGGCTAAAGATATGACGGCAAATCCAGGTTCATCGGCGGCTTCAGTATGGCAGAATAATGTTGCAGTTAATTCATTGAATGATCCGGGTGTCTCTTATTCTTTATTTTCTACCCCGCATCGTTTGATAGCTAATGCTTCTTATGAAGTTGCTTATGCGAATATGAAAACGACTGTTTCTTTGTTCTATACAGGTTACCAACAAGGACGTTTTTCTTATACCTATTCTAATGATATGAACGGTGACGGAAACTATTCCGATTTGATGTATGTGCCTGCTTCTAAAGAAGAAATGACATTTGTGGATATTAAAGATAAACAAAATAATGTGACTTATTCGGCGGTAGACCAACAAGAAGATTTTTGGAACTATGTAAATAATGACTCTTATTTGAATGATCACAAGGGGCAGTATGTAGAACGTGCTTCTTCTTTAGAACCGTGGATTCACCGTTTTGACATGAAGATAGCACAGGATTTTTATGCTAAGATTGGTAGCCGTAAGTACGGTATTCAAGTAAGTCTTGATATGTTGAATATTGGTAACTTATTAAATTCGAAGTGGGGGGCTTATCGCTCTTGCGGTTTGCAGAGTTATGATAATGTAAGGTTGTTAAAAACAGCAAGTAAGGTAGGAGAACCTCTTACTTATCAGATGAATGCATCTTCTCGCGAGGTGTTCCAGAAAAATTCTAAATGGGATTATACTGCTTCTACAGGTAGTGCATGGCAGATGCAGTTAGGCGTTAAGTTTACATTCTAGAATATTTATATAAAAAGATGCTTCGTTCAATAAACGGAGCATCTTTTTTATTTCATCCTCATCACCACCGGATTATGATCGCTATAATTAAGATCCGGCGAGAAGTAATCCGTGCTATTCAGTTCCGGTGAATGGAGAATATAGTCGATTCTCAACAGATGCTTGAAGTACTTGAAAGTATACATATACCCATGCCCGCTCCTCTGAAAACCATCCTGCAACTTATCACCTTTTATAGTATGATAAACATACGAAGACGGCAGAGAGTTAAAGTCACCGCAGACTAGAGTAGGATAGGGGGAGGCGGCTATCAGTTGCTTGAGAAGATCAGCTTGTACGGCCCGTTTCTGGAAATTCTCATGTAAGCCGTCGATAAGTCCCAGGGCAGCATGTTCCACTCTTTGGGAATCATCCGTACGAAGTCCCTTTTCCAGTTTGCGTTTATTCTGGCTTACTTCTGTTGTTTGGAGATGATTGTTGAACAGGCGGATGGTGCGACCATTGATTTCAATATCACATGCAAGACTGCAATTTTTCGAATCAGGATAGATGATAAGATGCTCCTCCTTGATAGGATAACGGCTGAAAACAGCCAGTTGCAACAGATTCTTCCCTTCGGGCGAAGAAGGAATATAGTGATACGGCCAATTAGAAAGAGCTGCGGATATACTATCGATGCCAAACTCATCGTTAATGCCAAATTCTTGAAAACAGAGAATATCTGCTTGCAGATTTCTCATGTAAGAAGCAATCTCCTTGCATGAGTAGCCGGTATGCTCGTGGTTAAAGGCATCGACGTTGTAAGTAGCAACCGTCAACACTCCCGGAGTATATACATTCATTTTAACCATCGGTGACGAAGCCGGACTGAAAAAAGGCGATTGTAATACACAGCTCATATATCCCCAATTGCTGAATATAGCAATCAGAGGGATGAAAACCCAGCACCGCCAACGAATCGTCCAGTAGATAGCAGAAGCAAGATTAGCCAATAAAAGTATCGGCAGTATCAAACCGATGAAAGGCATAAATTTGAAACTATCCGGTGCGGCATTGCCTACGAAAGCACCCGCAATGGTAACTCCTGCCAAAATACTGGTCAGCACGATGGATATGTAATAAAACAGTCTGTAAAAGGCTTTCATTTAATCTAAATTATTTGCTGGTTGTATCATGAGGGATTAAGCTCTCTACGAAGGAAGCAACCATTTATGAATCATTGCTTTCAATTTATCATCCGCTATTGGTTTAGCTATAAAATCATTGCACCCCGCTTCTTCAGCCGCTTTCCTGTCCTGTTCGTATGCAAAGGCACTTTGAGCAATAATAGGAACAGTGGCAGACAGTTCACGGATGATTTTTGTAGCTTCCAGTCCGTCCAGATTCGGCATCTTGATATCCATCAAGATAAGATCCGGTTTCACCTCATCGAACATCGTGACAGCTTCCATTCCGTCATGCGCACGTATAAGCTGATGGTCTTTACCTAGAATAGCCTCCAATAAGTCGAAGTTACTGTCCGTATCTTCGGCAACCAAAATACAGGCGTGCCGTGTATTTGCAGAACTGTCAACACTCGAATCTGCAGTTTTCCCGGCAGATGCTATTCCAGCAATGTTCCCTTCACCATTCTCTTTCTTTGAAGAATCCACATTTGCAGGATTTGCAATCGTGTATGGTAAAGTAAATGTAAACGTCGTTCCCTTACCAAATTCGGAGCTGACGGAAATCTTGCCCCCGAGACGTTCAACGATAGACTTACAGATAGATAATCCCAACCCAGTGCCCTGTGCATGATTGTTCAGCTTTGCGAAACGCTCGAACACACGCCCCACTTTCTCCGGTTCAATTCCTGTTCCGGTATCCGTTACGTGGAATACAATCTGATTGTCCGCCAGTTTGTAACCATAACTGATGCTTCCTTCCTTCGTAAACTTGACAGCATTTCCAATCAGATTTGAAATCACCTGGAATACCCGGTTCTTGTCCGTTTCAATCATCAGACTTTCGTCCGAGGATTCATAGACAAGGCTTACTCCCTGCGGAGTACGGAATATATGAGCATCGTGCACTTCCCGGCAGAGATTATGGAGACTAGCCGGTCCGAAGGAAAACTCGATGGTTCCCGATTCAATCTTCGAGAGGTCGAGAATCTCGTTGATAAGTTGCAGGAGACGTTCGTTGTTCGCGTTTACGATGTTATAATACGTCTTCCGTTCTTCCGCATCGTCGCTTTCGGCAATGAGATGCGAGAAACCTACGATAGCATTCAGCGGCGTACGTATTTCATGACTCATATTGGCGAGGAAGGCCGACTTCAGGCTATCAGACATTTCCGCTTTCTCTTTCGACGATTGAAGTTCCCGTTTTATCATTTCCAGCTCCGTGATGTCCCATTCGATGCTGACGATGATAGGCGAAGACAATTCGTCACCGTCCACCCGGATTTTCCGTTTGTCGAGGATAATCATGTTTCCGTTTCTGTCCTTTCCTTCAGCAGTCCAGTGCAGACCTTTTCCGGTGGTGGCCACCTGGATATCTTCTTGTCTCTTCTTTTCGGCTACGATAGGCGGGTAGAAATCGAAGTCATTCTTGCCGACAGGGTCGTTCTTATAAAGATCGCGGTTGTAGGCCTCCCGATTCCGGTAAATGTATCGGAAGTCGTTGTTGATTTCCTTCACTACAATCCCGGCAGGGAGATTGTTGATGGTTGTATCCATGATTTGGTTGAGCCGTTTGATTTGGGCTTCGTACCGAATCCTCTCGGAAATATCATGGGCAAACGACCAGTAACTTTCTTCTCCGGAATCATTGGTCACGTTGTACATCGTGCCTTCATAAGCCAATATACCTTTATTGATTTTAGATGGGTGATGAGCCACAAAGTTACTGCTGCCACCGTGTATGACATCTTTGCAACGTTCGTTCCAAGCCTCTTGTGTAGGCATATCTGCGGCGACATTGTAAATCTTTAATTGACTGATGTCTTCGTTTTCTGAAATACCATGATTGTACAGGAAACGACGGTTGGCAAAGATAATCGTGCCATCGGGCTTGGCGGCAAAGATACTTTCTTTGGCGTTGTTGATGGCATGAGTCAGTGTATTGATGTCATTTCTACGATGCTGTATGTCCGTGATGTTCTGGATATAGCCTTCGATATTGAAACTACCGTCGGAGCGTTGTTCACGCAGATAAGTCTGGATACGCATATAGAAGATTTCTCCGTTCAGGCGGACACGGTAGCTGATGCTTTCCATGTTGAGTTCTTTTTCGTTCACCCGACACCATTCCATAAAACTCTGACGGTCTTCTTCTACAATCAGTTCCACATATTTCTCAATGGCAAGGTTTTGCACATTTTCCTCGCACAAAACACCGGTATATCCAAGATAATGAAAAATATTCTGTTTCGTATTGTACGTCCATTGTCCTATCTGGGCTACCTTTTGGATAGCCCGCAGGGTGAGATTTGCCTGTTCCAACTGTCTTTTTACGTTGCTTCTTTGCGTGATGTCGCGATATTGGCAAAGCACCATACCGTCATAAGGGAACATGAGGCATTTGAAGTAAAAAGTTTCGCCTTTCAGCACCAACTTGAAGTTCTTGCTGATGCTTCTTTGTTCTTCGAGTACAATCTGGAAGATGGGCATCACCCTCTCTCTCGTATATTCTGGTAAAAGCTCAAATATATTTTTTCCTAAAAGTATATCCTCTTGCAGAAACCATAGATCACAATGAGGCTCAATGTCTACGCAGACTCCGTGCCTGTCAACCAATAGCATTGTATCTGCCGTCAGTTTCAATATTCTTTGTGCGTTATTCGCATCATGTAATATTTTGTTCATGTCTGTTTTTTATTAGATGATAGAGACTAATGTCTTATAGTAAGGATAACAAAAGATAATAGCATTTGTTTTACTTTTCAGCGCGTTTCGCCTTTTCCCAGGCTCCGCTTCCTTTTTTCTTTTTCAGATAACGGATGCCTTTCAGCACATTGACATTCATAAATAGGAAATAGTAGGGGATAAAAAGCAACTTGTTTTTTATCTGTTTGGTGGATAGATAATATCCCCAATATCCCAATCCGTAAAAAAGAACCTGCATGGCAAGCAGCACTCCGTAGAATATCGCGGAACCGCCTAACAGCAGAATCGCAATATTCAGCGGGAAGAGAGCAAACAACAGGAACGGAGTAATAGACCATCGCAATACCCGGTGAGACGTATATTGAAAGCTAAGTGTCCCGTAGCGGAAAGGATTCAGCAACGGACGAAGTCGCCAGATGGACTGCAATCCTCCCGCAGCGATGCGCACTTTCCGCTTTTCTTCTTCGCGCATATCTGCCGAACCGCTTTCGATGGCGTAAGCATTGGTGCAATAAGCAATGGTATAACCTTTCATGGTGATCCGGAGCGAAAGAATAAAATCATCGAGCAACGTATCCGGTTCCATTGCTTCGAATAGTTCACGACGCACGGCAAATAGTTCGCCTGCTGCTCCTACAGCAGAGTAGAGGCGGGCGTCAAGTGCTTTCAGTGTTGATTCGTATTTCCAGTAAATACCTTCCCCACCGGCAGCGGCTCCGTCTTTGGTCTGTACGGCGATCCGTTTTTCGCCGGCCACGCAGCCCACTTTCGGGTCTTGGAAAGCAAGTACAATTTCCTGTATTGCTTCCCGGTTTACCATAGTGTTAGCATCCGTAAAGACGACGAGCGGAGTGTCCACCAGCGTCATTCCACGTGTCATTGCGGCTGTCTTACCCTGTCGTAGGGGTTGGAAGTGTACGGTCGCTTTTCCCTGCCAACGGGTTTTCAGTCGTTCGTTCGTACCGTCGTTGCTTCCGTCTGTCACCCATACGATATGCAGTTTGTCCGCAGGGTAGTCCAGTTCAAGACTGTTCTCCATCTTTTCGTCTATAACATCTTCTTCATTGAATGCTGTAATGAAGAGAGTCACTTCCGGCAAACCAGCGTCCGATGCCGGCAACGAACGCTTCACAGGCTTCACGAAAAGTTCTTTCAACTTGACGAGAACGTAAAGCACAATTCCGTAGCCCAGATATGTGTAGAACACAATGAACAAGGCAAACCAGAAAATTATTTCAAGACAAAGAGTGATGATTTCGTTCATAGCTGTATTTATTTAGATATTTTCTTTCCTTTAAAATAATCACTATCTAATATAATATCAGAAATTTTTTCTCTATATATTATTCGTTTTTTTTCTCTTTCGGTGTTCAAAATGGAATCAGGGCAAAGTAAGCTATTTCCTACTCCTCTCCATTCAGAATGAATACCCCCCAAATCAAGAAGGGTTGGAAATAAATCAGCTTGCGTGATAACATAATCGCTTGTTTTGTCGATCTTTTGTGGAGAGTTTACAATATACAATGGGATTTGAAAAGAAACATTATCTTCTTCTTTGGATTTAAGCCAGTCATTTGAAATGGAATGGTCACTGGCTATTATAATTAGAGAATTGTGGTAAAGATGATTTTCTTTTAAGAAATTCAAATACTTACCTAAGTATTTATCCATATAATGCACATTAGATAGATAATTTTTTAATTCTTCTGAATATGTGTCAGGGAATGGAATGAGGTAGTCTTCAACTGCTTTGGTATATGGAGAATGCGTTGATGATGTGAGGATAAGTGAGAAAAAAGGTTGTTTGCTATTTTTGTCTATGCTTGCTGCATATTCAAAAAGAAGCTTATCATTTAACCAATTTTCTTTATAATTACTCAATGTATATTCCTTTCGTGAATGGAGTTTATCAAACCCATATTGGATACATACTCCATCTTGTCTCCATGTTTTAGATGAAGTAGGAATAACCATTCTACATTCGATTCCAGGTTTTTGTTTCTTTAAAAGTTTGGGCAAGGACACGAAAGTATTATTAAAATAATCGTAAATGGTAACACCTTTTGTTTTGGGTATAAGTCCGTTGAGGTATGTGAATTGTCCGTCGCTCGATTCGCCTAATTGTATCAGAGAAGTCATGTTATTATTGTAGTATGCTCCTTTTTCTACTAATTTGTTGAGGGTAGGAGTAATTTCTATTCCATTTATTTTTAGATCTGTAGGGAACGAAAGAAGGGATTCTACTATAATGAGAATAATATTTTCTTTTGGTGGATATTCAATACTATATTTTGATTCGTAAAAGAATGGTTCCAGTTTTGCCACTTCCTCTGGGTTACAGTCTTGTTTGTTGTTTGATGCACATTGTATAATGGTCCCATAAATTATTCCGAATTTGAATATACTTTCTGTTGGACTATTTTTAAAAGGGTGAACATACTTGTAGTTTAATGATGACCAATGTATTGTTGCTGTAGCTATTAATCCTCCTAATAAAATAAATGCAATTCCTAATATGTAAAGGGAAAAGATTCTTCGTGTCTTTCTTCTTATTTCAGAATAAGCTCTATGAAATTGTTTATAAGATAAGATACTTGCAAGAGTTGTTATTAGTATTGTAATGTCAGAGAACCTAATAGTTGCAAATACGTTAGCTGATAGTCCGTCAAGATTGTTGAATTCTCCATATAATATTGGAGGCATATATGTGTAGAAGAATCTACTATAAGATACATTTACAATTACCAGTATTGTAATGATAGTATATGGAATGAAAAATAAATAAGTCTTTTTTCCAATTAGATAAAGTGGAATAAAGAATAATAGGCATATATCGATAAAAGCATGAATGATATTCTCCAGATATGAGAATGGAGTAAGAGAATATTTATCAATAAGAATTGAGTAGTGCATGTATTGTAAATTAATATAGCATAGTAATATTAACGACAAGGGGAATGTAAATTGTTTGATTAATAATTTTATATTCATATTTCTATCTCACTATTTTGTCTGCAAATACTTTTAAATACGCTTAAGGTGCCGCCAATCATAATTATATTGTTTGTTTTCAACTATGCTATTGAAATAATTCCTTTAGCGACTGTTTTTTATTCCTCAAATATACAATTGGAAATTTGCAGAAAGATATAAAATTTCCCTCTGCAGAAGTAGCATGTAATGTACTTATTGAATTTCCTTCCATTAGTCCTATAGCAGTTTTTTTCTCAAAAGCACTAAAATATAGCTTATATTTTTCATTGTCCTTAATAAGTGAACTTCGATATAAACCATAGGAATAAAAAGAACCCAGCATTGGAGCTTTGGATAATATATATTTTTTGTTGTTAAATGATAAGCCGTCGGAACTGGAGTATAATACTAGGTTATTAGTATCATAATCATATATAACTAGATAATATATTTTGTCTATATATGCTAAATCAATATGCCAAGGGGTAACAGAATTGTCAGGTAGATGACATGTTTCTTTTTTGCTCCACTTTTTCCCATCTGTAGAAAAACTTCTACAGATTTCTCTTGGCTTTTCTATACTGTTCACATACCACATTACATATCCATTAGTACCTTTATGTATCGCAGGGCTTATAACCATATTACCTGTTTCATTTTTTATGATAGAGGTATCTTGTAGATTTATCATCACCTCTCGGGGAGACCAGTCTTTTCCATTGAGAGTATATTTGCGTAATATATAAGTAGCATTATTTTTTTGATGGCTGATGCGGTACCAGCACTCTAAAGTATCTTTATAAAAGACTAAATGTGGGTCTGAAAAATAATCTTTATTTATAATATTGTTTTCGTCTAAATCATCTATTGGATTTTGAGAGTCCTCAAAATCGTTCCAATGTATTCCGTCTTTAGATACATGCACACATGGATTTTCCCATCGTTCTCTATATGGAGGCAATCCTTTCCAATCACCATCCTCACCTAAGGGATATGGAGTTTCCGCCATCCAGTATTTATATCCATTCCATCCTTCCGGAATGTATATTACTGATGGGTGATAGGGTTGGTTACTACCTTCCGGAGTCTTGATAATTAATGGAGCCTGATTATACTTTTGAAATTGATTATACTGGTATATATAGTCAACTAATATTACACAAATAACAACTAGAATAATTTTTCTTATTATTTTCATTTGCTTATTTGATTAAATTATTGTCTTTATCTTTATATTTTTTCTTTCTGGTGAATAATCCTCCAATACCTTTTAATCCTTTGATAAAACGCACTTTGAAGCTTTTAAACAGTCCTCCATCTGCTCCTACTGTTCCATATCCGGTTATAACCCGTGCTTTTGAAGAATGGATAAAGACGAGTTTTCCGTAAGGTTTCATCGCTAAAGCCAGTGAGCCGTCTTCACCACGAATGATATCTGTGCGGAATCCTAACTGCTTGCCTAATTCTGTTTTGAATGCGAATGTCATGCCGCGTACACAAAGTTCCGGACGCTGTATGGCTTGAATGCGCAGGTAAAAGTCTCTTAATGATTCATACCACCATAATCCCCATTTAGAGTGTTGCTCATCAGGAATAAAGCTCCAAAGGCTGAACGTGCAGACTACGTTTGGTTGCATTAGTTTTTTTACATGTGTCTTGATGTAATTGTTCGGGTACATGGTATCGGTGTCAATACAGATATGGTATGTTCCTTTTGCTTGGTTTAATCCGCATTGGCGGGCATGTCCCGGTCCTTTCTTAAGCTCATTGAAATAAGTGACTCCCAACTGTTGGAGCACACTTTCAGTTCGATCGGAAGAATTGTTGTTGACAGCCAGAATTTCAATCGGAAAGTCACAGATGTTGTCACAAAGCGACCATAAGCAACTTAGCAAACGCTTTTCTTCATTATAGCAGATGAGAATGACAGATGCTAAGGGTTGTTTGTTTTCCGATAATTTCTGCAATTTAGTTTTTACGAAATCTACTGCTTCCTTTGGTGCTGAATCGAAAGGTTGTTCGTAAACTTGCAGATATTTAGTATACCATTTCATAAATCTTTATTTTTTTCAATGATACTTTCAAACAATGTTTTCCATTGTTCTGCGATTGGTTCGATCCTGAAACGTTCTATATCCATTCGAGCTTGCCGTCCCATTTCTCGTCGTACATTTTCGTTTTCTATCAGATAGCAGATTTTCTCTGCTAATCCCTCTATATTACCGTTTTCTACTAATAGTCCGTTTATTCCGTCGCTGATGATATCACGCGGTCCGCAGGGGCATGTAAATGAGACGGGAGGTACTCCACATGCCATTGCTTCTATAATAACCATGCCAAATCCCTCATAACGCGAAGAAAGGACGAAGATAGAACTTTTACAGTACTTATCGACAATATCCGGTGTGCTATGCTCCAGAATACAACTGGGGCTAATTCCTAGTTCGTAGATTTGGTTCTGAAGTTGTTCCCGCATACCATCACCATAGATACGGAGAATCCAGTCCGGGTGTTTTTTATTGACAATGCTCCAAGCAGATATTAAACGGTCAAATCCTTTTTGAGGGACATATCTGCCTACGGCAATGACCTGTTTGGGGGTGTTATCCGATTGTTGTTCCGGCAAAAACGGGAGTGGATTGTAGATTACGGTTACATTATTGAGCTCTGTCCATTCGGCAGCATCTTCATGGCTAAGGACGACAAAACTTTTGAGTTGTCGCACCTGCCTGATGAGTTGCCACATCCAGTATTGCTTGACGGCACGCTGAATGATACCAGGAAGACAGTTGTCGCTGAATTCCCGGTAATTGGACTTGTTGAAGTGGATTTCTCCAAGCTTAATGCTTTTGTCTTTCATCTTATTGATGAAGTTTATATCACGTCGTAAGAGAGAGATGGTAATGTCCGGTTCAATCTCATTGAGGCATGTCTCCAGCCTTTTTTTAAACAATTTCTGTTTGCTCCAATATCGGTGAATTCGTTTCGGTAAGGAAAGGCCATACAATTCGTCATAGTTGATGTCGAGCTGATGGGTGGTGATGGATGGATACAATTTATAGTAAGGTTCTTTTCCTTTTCCATCGGTCAATATGATGTGTATGTCATACCCTAAATGTTCTGCAAAATAGTTTGCTTTTAGTGTAAGTACACGTTCCATTCCACTAGGATAATAGAGCGAGGGGATGCAATAGGCTATTTTTACTTTTTTATTCATCGGATTACTTTTCAAGTATTGTATGCTGTGGTCTGATGTCCAATTCATCGATGACTTTTTTCATTTGCGCTGTCCAGGACAATGGACGGATAGATTCTCTAATATTCTGCGGAGTCATAGTCAGAGACTTTTGAAAGCTGATTAACTGTTGAATATTAATAGGTGATTCATCTGGTGGTGCTTTCCAAATGTAAGGCATCTTATCAAAATCTTCGTCGATTTCTGAATAAGTAAATGCCAATCCTCGTGCAGCATATTCGCGATTTTTTAAAGTTTTGATATGTGTGATACCACTGCGGTGTCGGCCTAAACTACCGATAGCAAAATCTGCCTGCTCAAACATGGCGTCAAGTTGCTGATCATGCTGTGGTCCATGGAGGATAACATAAGATTCTAGTTTATTATCACGAATGACGGGAAGGATTTCTTGCTTTTCACGTTCGCCGGATAATGGTCCCACGATATGAAAATAAACTTTGTAGTCAGGATTCGTACAATAATATTCAGCTAATCCACGGATAAGTCGATCGAATCCATGCCAATAGTGTACTTCAGCTACTCCTATTAAATGTAGCTCATGTGTCGTGTCATTCATTTGTTTCTTCATAGGAATGGCATCAAAATCAATTCCGTTAGATATGCGGATTGTTCGTTCGCCAAAGATATTTTTAGCGTTTGAAAAGGTGACTATTCCATTAAGGAAAGAGGCCAGGCGATGACGAAAACAACGATCTGTGAGCCTTTTGAATTTCATAGGCCATGTGATGTACTCTTGATCGTAAGGAAAAGTCGGTATCTCCATGACCACTTTTGCTCCTTTTTTCTTCATACGTTTCACCATATTTATGGTGAAAGGGTTTGCATTATGATATGAACGGATGTAGACAAAATGTATATTTTCGCGAAGTACGTAGTTTGCTATGCAGTTTAGGCCCAACCGTTTCCGAATTTTCGCAAACACTCCTTGTCCCAATTCAGCAATCACTGCATTGTCTGCCATCCAGCGGCGTTCACCGGAAGGGCTTATGTCATAATAACATAAACGAACATCTAACCCACATTCTTTGAGGGCTTTTACCTGATAGTGTATTTTTTTGCTAATTCCGTTGGCTTTGTCGAAGCCGTGGAATATAAGGAATAAGGCTTTCATTGGTTGCTCAAATCTCTATATATTGTTTATTCTGTTCTTTTTATTATCTCTTACACAGGATGCTTCGCACTTTGCCGATAATGTCATACTCATGCGTCATTTGTATATAAATGCCAAAGATAATAAAACTAACGATACTTTTGGCTATAATTGTCACAAAAATATTCATCCCTTCCAGTGCATACTGCATGGGAATGAGGGCTAATGCTATCAAAATGCTAATGATGAACGGAGAAATAAGCTGACGAATGAATGGCCACGCACTTCGACGGAAGGTTATCCGGTACATTTGCCAGTAACATTGTATAAAGTTGATGGAGAACGTCACCACAATGCAACTAGCCACTGCTGTCAGCGTTCCGAAATAGAAGATTCCGAGCAGTATGCCTGTCACGTTGAGCACAGACGAGAACACTCCGCATACAAATAAGCTCCGTGTATCGCCTGCCGCCTGAAAGATGGAACCGGACGAGGAGAGTATGATCTGAATTCCTACGGACAGGGAGAGTAGCCGAAAAACGGGTACGGAGGGCAGCCATTGGACTCCAAAAATAATCAACGTTACTTCCTCTGCTGTAAAGAAGAGCAGCACGCTAAGAGGCAATCCGATGAAAGCGAGGAATCGGAGAATACGTTCATAAGAGGTGGCTAGTTTTGCTTTGTCATTTTGGAAATCACTGAAGATGGGGTGCATTACAGGAGTGATGACCTGGGTGATGTTTTGCAAGGGAAGCATCATCAGGCGATAGGATTTTTCGTAATATCCGAGGTCGGACATACTCATGTATTTGCCAATCAGTAATTTGTCCAGATTGCGGCTGAAGTAGTTGATGACGTTGAATAGAAACTGGTAGGCGGAATAGGAGAATATCTTCCGGAGCGCCGTCAGCCCCAGCGTGAAACGCAGTCGTTGCGGATAGCGCTGGTAGGAGATGACGAATATGAGTATGCTGGATATTATTGGGTTGATAATCAGTGCATATAATCCTGCTCCGCAGAGGGCGGCAGTCACGGCTGCCGCACCTGCGGAAATCTGGATAACGAAACTACGGATAGCGATGAATTTGAATTCCTTGTTCCGATAGAATAGTGCTCCCGGCACGATGGTGGCGGAGGCAAAGAATAGATTAACGGACAGCAGTTGACACAGTGTCCGCAGGATTTCGCTTTCGTAATAGTCGGCAATCATCCATGAAGCTGCAAAAAACAAGATGCTGATTCCGATGCCGGTCCATACGGTAAACGAGAAAATAGTTGATAGTTCATCTTTTGTCAGTGATTTGTGCTGTATGATAGCGGGAGATATTCCCATATCGGTGAGGAGGCTGAAAAAAGCGATGATTACGGTGGCAACGGCTACGATTCCGAAGTCGTCCGGAGATAGGAGGCGGGCCAGTATTCCTGCTATTACAAGAGAAATGACAATGCCGCTGTATTTGGCCAGTGCGGTATAGAACACTCCTGAAAAGAGTTGATTTTTAATGTTGCTAGCCATTGTCGACCGTTTTTTTATGGTTTATAAATAGGAATTTGAAAAGTAATGCCCCTATCGTTTTTGTCGATACATACTTTTTATATTTTTGCAGGCACAACCGTGCGAGTTTGATCCGCTCCGGTAATTTTAGTGAATGTGCTTGCCACATGGCAGCGTCAAGCATTTGAGATAAATATAAATCAATAATTTCTTTATTTTTATCTTCGGTAGTCTGTCTTCTAAAGCTAAGAATCTCTTCTGTGACGACAAGATATCCTTTTATGTTCCGCATTGCGAATTTACTCGTCATTGTAGAATCTTTTCTCATACGACGATGAAAAAAAGTTCGTTTAATGCAAGCTGCTTTCGTGCTTTGTAGATAAAGCAAGGTAGTAAACAGTTGGTCTTCGTGTACGATTTCGGGATAAAATGATAGATTATGTTTTTCTATCACGTTTCTATGAATAAAGTGCAGGCAAACGGAAGGAGTATATTCTTTATTCTGTAATTGAATTTCAAGTGCTTCCTGGCCGGTATAGATTTTGTCTTCTAATTTCTCTGTATGTTTGTAATTCAGTGTTGGAGCATTTTCAACGTTGTTTTCAAAGAAAACTAAAGCATCAAAAAATACAAAATCAAGTTTTTCTTCTTTGCATTTATGATAACACAATTCCAAAGCATCTTCTTCCAGCAGATCGTCGCTATCCATAAAATAGATATATTCTCCGTGTGCGTGTGAGATCCCTCTGTTACGCGCAATTGATTGTCCCTGATTCGCTTGTGTATATATTTGTATACGTTTGTCAGTGTCACCCAGTTTTTCTACTATACTTAAACTTTTGTCTGTTGATCCGTCATCTACAACTATTATTTCCAGTTCTTTCAAGCTTTGATACATCACGCTTTCTACTGCTTGACGAACATATTTTTCAGTGTTATAGACAGGAATGACGACACTGACTTTTATTTCATTATATTTCATGCATTTCGTATTCTGATAAATTATTGATACTGGCAGCAGCATTACAATCTGCTGTTCAAATCTCTATATACTTCGGCATATTGTTTGCCCACTTTATCTATACTCATGTTTTCTAGTGCATAGGTATAGTTCATTTCTCCTTTTCCCCAAGTAGATAACTGCCAGGCCATTTTCAGTGCCCGTATGATATCGGCTTTATGATTCGGATTGAAAGTCGGATTGCCTGTGTTTTTTAATAGTTCGCCTATATTGCCGGTATTTGGTCCTACGACTATCTTGTGGAAAAGAAAAGCAAGAGGAATATTTACGGAGTTTAGTGCATTTCTTTCTTGGATGAATATCACGTCAGAGGCAGACATATAATAAGGGAGGTCGCACTCGTCTATCGGTTCGTCGTTGGCTCCCGCTTGTAGTCTGAACATACGGTTTAACAACGGCATGAGGACATAGTAGCCAATTCGGGAAGCCCATCGTTTGAGGATATTTCCGCCATAGTTATTGCGCCTTGAAAAGGGGCATAAGCGAGGGGCTATCAGTAGTTTCCGTTCTTTGTCCCAGTCGCGGAACGCTCCGAGCAGCATACGTCTTTCTTCCCGGTTGCGGAATTTCCCGAAGGCGGTGACGACGAATGCTTCTTGTGGCAGGTTCAGATATTGGCGCGCGCGCTCTATGCTGATATCTTCTTTGTAGGTGTATTGGTAGATGTGGTACGGGATGATGACGTTCCTGCTGTCGGGATATTTTTGTATGAATTCTGTCTGGCTGTAATGTCCCATGTGCACTACGGTGTCACTCTCCGATTCGATTATGTCGTAGACCCGGCTGATGATATCATTTGCATAGTGGGGGTGAATGTTGTGCCGTGTGTATATGAAATGAGTTCCTCGCGAGCGGAAAAAATCAATGCGTTCTTTCAGGCGGCGGATGACGTCGGGGTCTTTGCATGTCCATCCCACCAGTTCTTCCGGCCATTGGAAATGGATGATGTCATAAGTCGTATCCGATTCCCAGAATTCTTTTTGGGAGTATCTTACATTGATTCCAGCCATTCTGATAGCATCGCATAAGATAGGAACAAATAGATTGTCGGTTTCTCCGTTTTCTCTGAAAACGATCAGTGCTTTTATTGATGGGCTGTCTGTTTCGCTATCACTCATTTTTTAAGTTTTAAAGACCTTTATTACATTGCAAATGTAATAAAACTTATGATAAGTTTCTCCTTTTCTGTGTTTTAATTGCAGTTTAAGTTGCTATTTGAGGAAATCTGAAACAGGTCTAATGTTTTTATAAGCCGTTTTTCTTCTTGGGTATAAGGAATGTGGTGACTTTCAATATATTGCTTGAGGAAGAGACAAGCATGTATGAAAATGTCTGCTTTCATATAGCTGGTGAAATTTATGTAACGGTAGTAGGAGGCTTCACTGATGTCGATATGCACGCAGAGGTCTACTGTGGCTAGCCGTGACGTTTTCAAGAGCTTTTTTATCAGCATTACTCTGTTCTGGTAATGCTCGTTCACTATTTTATTTTCTTCTATTTCTTCCAACGTTTGGTTGCGTTTTGTGTCCATATTGTTTGGGATTATTAATAATTTTTGGCAAAGGTCGGATAAAAAATATATAATCCCTCTCTCATTTTTGCGATAGCTGGAATAAAATACATTTTGCACCTTTGCGCCCCGGAAGTATTAAATGTGGAATAATAAATGATAAATGAAAATGAAGAAAGATCAGTATTTCAATTTGGAGGTAAATTTGTTGAATGACGACAATATTGCCTGTATGATGTCAGAGATGAATGCCGCGGAAGCACTCGGAATTTACGTGATGTTGCTGTTGCATCTGCGCACTAAAGATGCTTATGAGGCGTCGTGCAAACCGGTTTTACTGAAGGCCATGGCCCGGCGGTATGATGTGGATGAAGTTGCGGTGGAGCGGGTACTTCGCGAATTCGATCTCTTCGAACTGGATGAGGAACGACAGATGTTTCGTTCTTCTTACTTGGATAGGGTGATGAAAAGCTTGGAAGAGAAGCGGAAAATGGACATCGAAAACGGTAAGAAAGGAGGGCGTCCGAAAAAGGTGGCAAAAAGTGCTGAAACGCCCGTCAGTAAAGGGAGAAAACCCACTGAAAACCAGAAGAGGAGAGAAGAGGAGAGTAAAGAAGAGGAGAGTAAAGGAAGTGTTTCTGTTGTAAACAATAATAGGAGTAATGTAGAAACACCGTCGTCTCTTGTGAGCCGTTTGGCGGATGAAGGCAATCATGGTCCGTTACAACCCGTGTTGCCTTGGGAAAAGTTGGTGGACCAACTTTCTACTTTCCAGTCATATATGGAATTGGCCGGGCAGCATTCCGGTTTGGGAAAGCTTTTTGTAGACCATCAAAAACTTATTCTGGAAATTTTCAAAAAACATATCCGCCTTTATGATAAAGGAGCCGGACTGCTTTTCCCGGAGGACGTGAAACGGTATTTTTCAAATTATATCGCGGCCGGTTCCGTTACTTGCCGCACGTTGAGGGAAACCTTGCTGAAAGAGCTTGAGAATACGGTCGACAAGGATGTGAACCGCTTTGAAAGCGTCGTCGACGGGCGGCGAACGTATCTGGGACATCTTATTCCGGCTGATGCGCCGCCACGTCCCGATGCATCGGCGGTGTGGGATGATGTGAAGAAAAGATGGGCGCATTAATCTGGCAGATGACTGGCTTCGTCCGGCAGGTTGTTGATGTTCGTCTAGTAGGTAACGGAAGTTCGTCCGGCAGGTGGCAGACACTCGTCCGGCAGGTAAGTCCTCTGCGTGTGAATGATTATTTTAAACTATTTTTTAATTAGAAAAAAGGAAAAAAATATGAGAAATTTTGCCAACTATGATGTCGACATCCACGGTAAATCGAGTGGAGTCCTCAAGACGATTTGTAAAAAATGTCTTCCTACCCGCAAGAATAAGCGCGACCGTTCGCTACGTGTCAACGTCGACACGGGCCACTGTCACTGTTATCATTGTGGCGCTGATTTTTATGTTCCCGATGATGTGGAAGAGCGCAAGAATGCCGAACGTGTGGCAGCCCGCAAGCGTCGTGCAGCAGCCATTCCGCAGCATTTTCAGCGTCCAGTGTTTGATGCCTCGAAAACCACGCTTTCCGAAGACACGGAGCGTTGGCTGGTGGAGACGCGTTGCATCCCGCAGTCCGTCATAGCCGCCCTACGCATCACCGAACAGGAAGAATTTATGCCGCAATCCGGCAAAAAGGAACGTTGCATCTGCTTCAACTATTTTGAAGGGGAACAACTGATAAACACCAAATTTCGCGCTCTCCCGAAACTTTTCAAAATGGTGCAGGGTGCCGAACTGATTCCCTACAACATCGACTCCATCCTGGGGCAAACCTCCTGCATCATCCACGAGGGGGAACTGGATGCTGCTTCTTCCATCGCCGCCGGATTCAAAAGCGCCATCTCCGTGCCGGCCGGAGCCAATTCGAACCTCTCCTGGCTCGACCGTTTTATGGAGACGCACTTCGAGGACCTGGAAGAAATCATCATTGCCGTTGATGCTGATTCTGCCGGAATCCGGTTGCGCAATGAACTCATCAACCGGCTGGGAGCTGAACGCTGCCGGGTGGTGACTTACGGTCCGGAGTGTAAAGATGCCAACGAGCATCTCTGCAAATATGGTATCGCCAGTCTCCGTATCGCCATCGAACAGGCAGCAGAAGTTCCGCTCGAAGGGATCTTCACCGCTGCCGACTTGCATGACGATCTGCGGGCTCTTTTCGACAACGGCTTCGGTCCCGGAGCGGAAACGGGATGGGAGGAGATGGATAAGATCTGCACGTATGAACGTGGGCGAAGTGTCTACGTCACCGGAGTTCCCGGTGCAGGAAAATCCGAGTGGGTGGACGAATTGGTGTTGCGTCTCTGCCTGCGGCATCAATGGAAAATCGGGTTCTTTAGCCCGGAAAATACCCCTATCGTCTATCATCTCCGCAAACTGATTGAGAAACTCACCGGACACCGTTTTCAAAACGGCTGTGGCATGACGGAGGGACTCCTTGCGAACTCGGAAGATTTTCTGACTGAAAATGTCTCTCATATCTCTCTGAAAGGTAATGTTTCTCCGGATCGTGTACTGGCCAAGGCTCATGAACTCGTTGTCCGCCGTGGCTGCCGCATCATTGTCTTCGACCCGCTCAACCGTTTCGACCACAACCCGCAACCGGGACAGACGGAAACGCAATATATTTCTAACCTGTTGAATAAATTTACAGAATTTGCCGTGCAACATAATTGCCTGCTCGTGGTCGTAGTCCATCCTCGTAAAATGAACCGTAATCCTGTCACGGGCATTACCCCTCGTGTGGAAATGTACGACATCAACGGCTCTGCCGATTTCTATAACAAAGCGGATTACGGTATCATTGTGGAACGTGACAAGGAGGTTGGTGTCACACGCGTATACGTGGACAAGGTGAAATTCAAGCATCTTGGTGTCGGTGGAATGGCATCCTTTGTCTACGATCCCGTAAGCGGACGATACCTGCCCTGTGAAGAATCTCACGACCCTTCTCTCTCCGCTGACCAGCGTGTCCGAAATACAATGTTCGACAACTCCTGCTGGCTACCTGAAAAAGAGCTGTTTTAAAGTATTAGGTATTAAGTATCAAGTATTAAGTATTATGATGTTATCCATTGTTGCGATGCGTTTACCATACTTGATACCTAATACTTAATACTTCAATTAGGGTTCTTGGAGTACTTCGACGATGAGCCTTACTTGTGCGGGAGTGTAGTATCTGGCGCGTGGATTCATGCCGGTGGCCAGGAGCCGTTCTTTTAGTCCGGGTGCAGCTTCAATCCATTCGTTGAATCGGTCTACTGCGCTTTGTTGCAGGATATTGGGGAGGTACAACAAGGCAAGTTCGCCTTTCCCATAGGTGCGGTATTGGAATGTTTTTTCTTCTTCTTGTTCGGGGAGAATCTTGTTTTTTGTTTTCATTTATAGTTGTGCTTTTAGGTTGCTGTATTTGAAGTAAAGTTACTCATTTTTAGTGGAATAGGCAAGTTTTGAGAACGGATGTTCGGGTGTATTCATAAAAGAATTGATACTAATAGAATACCGATTCTTGAAATTTATCGTATCTTTGTTTACGTTTCACGTTAAAAGCATAGAAAAAGGATGGAAGGAATATTCAGGCGTTATCCGATAGGGATACAGAGTTTCGAGAGACTACGCAATGATAATTGTGTGTATATTGATAAGACAGAGTTGATTTATCGTTTGGTAAATACACATACGACTTATTTTCTTAGCCGTCCCCGACGCTTTGGAAAGAGTCTGTTAGTTTCCACTCTTGAAGCCTATTTCTCTGGTAAAAAAGACCTGTTCAAGGGGCTGATGATGGAACAGTTGGAGAAAGACTGGACGGTTTATCCCGTGTTGCATATTGATTTCAGTATCAGTAAGTATATGAATGCGGGGATGCTGCGCTCCGCTATCAACAATCGCTTGGTGGAATGGGAACGAATTTACGGATGTGACACGAGCGAAGACACTTTCAGTCTCCGTCTGAAAGGTATTATCAAACGTGCTTACGAGCAGAGCGGGCGTCAGGTTGTGTTACTTGTAGACGAATATGATTCTCCTATGTTGGATAGCAACAACAATAAGGAGTTGCAAGCTGAAATACGTGGCATCATGCGCGACTTTTTCAGTCCGTTGAAAGCGCAGGGAGAATATCTTCGTTTTCTTTTTCTGACCGGTATCAGTAAATTTAGTCAGATGAGCATCTTTAGTGAATTGAACAATCTTCAGAACATAAGTATGCAAGATGCTTATAGTGCCATTTGCGGTATAACGGAAAATGAATTGCGTACACAGTTGGAAGAAGATATAAGAAGGATGGCCGAGGCGAACGGTGAAACGTATGATGAAGCGTGTATACATTTGAAACAACAGTATGATGGGTATCATTTCAGTGAAAATAGTGAAGACATTTACAATCCGTTTAGTTTGTTTAATGCATTTGCTCAAAAGAAATATGCCAATTTCTGGTTCTCTACCGGCACTCCCACTTTCCTGATAGACATCTTGCAGCAAAGCGATTTCGATATTCGTCAACTGGATGGCGTTTCGGCTACTGCCGAGCAGTTTGATGCACCTACCAATGTCATTACAGACCCGCTTCCGGTACTTTACCAAAGCGGTTATCTCACTATTAAAGAATATGATCGGGATTTTCAGATCTATACGTTGGCTTATCCTAACAAAGAAGTTCGGAAAGGCTTTATCGAATCATTAATGCCGGCTTATGTGCATTTGCCTGCTCGCGAGAATACATTTTATGTAGTATCGTTTATCAAAGACTTACGGGTCGGCAATCTGGATCAATGTATGGAGCGGATCAAATCATTTTTCGCCTCTATCCCCAATGATATGAATAATAAGGAGGAGAAACACTATCAGACCATCTTCTACCTCCTGTTCCGGTTGATGGGGCAATATGTGGATGCAGAAGTAAAGAGCGCTGTTGGCAGGGCTGATGTTGTGATAAAGATGCAGGAGGCTATCTATGTATTTGAATTCAAAGTAGACGGTACTCCTGAAGAAGCGTTGGCACAGATCAATAGTAAGCAGTATGCGATTCCTTATCAGGCAGATCATCGGAAAGTTATCAAAGTGGGAGTTAATTTCGACAGTAGTACGCGAACTATTGGAGAATGGATCATTGAAAACTAGGGAATAATCTTACATATTCCTACATATTTCCACATATTTCGGTATAATTCGGTGTAATCCGTTTTAATCCGGCATAATCCGGTGTAGTCCGGTGCAATCCGGTAAGTCGTCAATGTGTTGTCGTATCTTTGTTTCATCAACAGAAAGGGAGAATGTACTTCTTTTCGTAGAAACAATTTTTAAATATGGCAACAGTTACAGTTGTGCGCTACAAGCGCAGAAAACGGCTCGGTGATGATAAATCACCGATGATGTATCTTCTCAAGCCTAAGGCTGGAGAGTCGAAAATCTATTCAATTGATTCACTGGCACAGGAAATCGAGTCTATCGGGTCGCTTTCGGTGGAAGACGTGTCGCATGTGATGAAATCCTTTGTCCGTGCGATGAAAAAAGTGCTTGTGGCAGGGAATAAGGTGAAAGTGGATGGACTGGGTATTTTTTATACCACGCTGACCTGTCCGGGTGTGGAACAGGAAAAGGATTGTACGGTGAAAAATATCACTCGCATCAATCTCCGTTTCAAAGTCGACAACTCATTGCGTCTTGCCAATGACAGCACGGCAACTACTCGTGGCGGGGATAATAACATGATGTTCGAATTGTATACGGAGAAGAAGTCCGCTGCCGGAGGAAACGGCGGTGACGGCTCCGATGATGATGGTAAAGGCGATGGGGGAGAACCCGGTGGTGGTAGCGGTGGAGGAGAAGCTCCGGATCCGGCAGCATAAACCGCTTTGATTGACTCTGTTCTCAATTTATTAATTTATCATCTCAATCTATTAAAATGTTAGATAAAATTATCGAAATCATCATGACGATTCTGCCTTTTCTGGGCAGTAGCCGCAAGAAGCGCCAGATGATGGCGCAAGAAGTGAAAGAGTTCAGTGAACTAGTGAAAGACCAGTATACTTTTCTGATGCAGCAGTTGGAGAAAGTGTTGAAGGATTATTTCGACCTTAGTTCGAAAGTGAAAGAGATGCACGCGGAGATTTTCTCGTTGAGAGGACAGCTGACGCAAGCTGCGGCTCTGCAGTGTAGTAGCAAGGAATGTGTGCAACGAGTACAGATGGTCACTGAAACGGAGGGATGAATTTATGCGAACCATCAACTTGATTGTGATCCACTGTTCCGCCACAAGGGCGGACAGGGATTTTACGGAAGATGATTTGGAAGTGTGCCACCGTCGGCGTGGTTTCAACGGGACGGGGTATCATTTTTATATCCGTAAAAATGGAGATATAAAGACCACCCGTGAGATTGAACGAATCGGTGCGCACGCAAAAGGACACAACCAGAACAGTATTGGCATTTGTTATGAGGGCGGACTTGACTGCCACGGTCATCCCGCCGATACACGTACCGAATGGCAGATTCATTCGATGCGGGTGCTGATCCTTGCACTCCTGCGCGACTATCCCGGTTGCCGGGTGTGCGGACATCGGGATCTAAGTCCGGACCTGAACGGAAACGGAGAGATCGAACCCGAAGAGTGGATTAAAGCGTGTCCGTGCTTCGAAGTGAAAGAATTCTGCTCAAAAATGTAATGTACTCTATAGAAAGACTTGTGACCGAGTACATAAATACTTGTCACAAGTCTTTTCTCGTTTTATCATTTCTTAGGTTATTTTCCGGTGAGTTTTACTTAGACACGGGGCAGATGTTTGATAAAGAAAGTTCCTTATATATACTCAATAACGATTCTGCTGTGTTTCTCCACGAAAACATCTGGCTGCGCTTAAGCCCGTATTCCACTTGTTGCTGGTAGAATGTCCCGTCATTTTCTAGTTTCAAGATTTTTGCTGTGATATCTTCGGGACTGAATGGATCAACCAATAAAGCCCCATCACCTGCAATTTCGGGCATTGCTGAAGTATTTCCTGCAATGATTGGTGTTCCGCAAGCCATCGCTTCCAGCATCGGGATACCGAAACTTTCGCGAAGTGAGGGATATAGAAATGCGAATGCACCACTGTAGAGCGCTGCAAGGTCGGTATTCTCAATGTAGCCGGGGAAGCTGAGATAACTTTTGATATCCATCATCTTTTCTTCTTCCAATATCCGGTCAATGGCATCTTCTTTAAGGTCGGCAATCAGTAATGGTAACTTCTTTGCCGATTTTTTCAAATATCCGCTGTACGCTTTCAGTACTCTCGGAGTATTCTTTTTCGGATCCGTGTTTCCTAGAAAAAACAGATATTCGTCTGCATCGATATATTTCCGGGTAATTTCCGGAGCTTTGGGCTGCAAATGGAAATGACTGTTGAACCCGTTATATACAGCTACTAATTGCTTTTCCGGCAGATGTAACGCTTCAAGAATCCGTTTCCGTTCGAACTGCGAAACGGTAATAATTTTCTCGCACTTGGGGAGTATGCGCGGAACGACTAACCGGCGATAATGCCATCCCATCTCTTGATACCACGACAGGCTGGACGACTGGCGCTTTTCCAGATAGATTATATCGTGCAATGTTAGAACCAGAGGCACAGGGCAGTGTAGAGGAGCCGTGTTGCTGGTGCAATGCAGCAAATCGGGCTTGATGCTTTTTACTGCACGCGGGAGTGCTACCTGTTCCCACAATGGATAAGTAGGGCATTTCAGCTCGATGATATGTACGTTATCGGAACTTTCCAGACACTTGTCTTCACCGGGACTGACAAAAATGAAATATTCATTTTCATGATCCATTTTTTGTAGTTCCCGAATTGTTTCAAGAGCAACAAAATCCATTCCATGCTTGTTGGGGCGGAAAATGCGCTGTGCTTCAATGGCTATTTTCATATTCTTTCTTTTTTAGTGGTGGTGATGTTTTCTCTTTTATATAAGTTTTTTGTTTCTAGGGAGTCTCATTTTTTTATAAATATTCTCTTGCTTTTCAAGAAAATTTTCTTTAAAAATGGCCTTCTCCATGTTCTGTATGGATAAATTTTTTATAAGCTCCTTTCAACTTGAACAAATTGCCGATGGTAGTGAGTGCCAGTATTGGGATTTTTATAATTGCTTTACCCAATCGTTTGTTTAGCAGATTTCCAGGTATGGGCAATATCATTGCTACTATCTGGGCTATGGATAATATCCACCATTTTATGGCTATCATCCATTCGTTTCCGGAATCGCCTTTCAGACTTAGCCAGATACCGATGGCTGTGAAAATAAATGTCAGTCCGAAAACACCTGCTATTTGGATCAGTCTTGGGGGTAGCATCCATTGAATTATCTTGTCGCAGTAGTCAATGTTACCTTGGCGGATTGCTTTCTGTAATCCGGACAATGAACTGCGGAGAATGCCGAATTGTGCAGCTATCCAGCGTTTTCGCTGATTGCTGATGGCTTCTTCTTTCTGCGTTTTTTCGTCATAAATTGGTATTTCCGGTAGGTAGGTGGTGTGAATGCGCTGTTGCAGAAGAAGTACTTCTAATTCCTTGTCTTCGCCTGCCGTTTCAAGAAGTCGGACGTTTTTCCGGAACCAGTCGGCTTCAAAAGCCATTCCTGAACCGGATAATGCGGCTGAAAGTCCTAGTGCATTGTGTCCGCTGCGGAAGATGCCATTATTAATTTCTTCGCTGATGCCATCCAGAACAGAAATGTCAGTATTCAGATTTTGGCCGGTTCGGTGGGCTTGTATGCACCGCACACCGCTGTCGAATGCACGGTTTACCGCTGTCAGGAAGTGCGGGGAAGTCAGATTATCGGCGTCCATGATAACTACTACATCGTAGGGTATTCCGTCAATGGCATCCATTGCCATTGTCAGTGCTTTGGCTTTGGAGCTGTCTTTATAGTCGGCTATCAACAATCGGATAGGCAAGGAACGCAAGAGCTCGTTGGTGGCAGACTGCATCTGGTCGGAGATAACGATGATATCAAACATTTCTTTCGGATATTCCTGTCTCAGGAAACTGCGTACGGAAGAGACGATTACCCGGTCTTCTTTATAAGCCGGGAAGAGTATGACGAAACGTCGTAGGGTGCGGGCTTCCGGAAATTCAGGGACCCGGTAGAACTTGGAAGCAATGGCGTATAGCAACAGATAACATACGCAAAGCGCGAAAAGTACAAAAAGAATCCAGTCGACGATATTCATAGTATTTGGAATTTATGACACAACGTTTTATTTATCGGGTGAGACAACGCTCTTTTTGTCGGATGACGGGCGAAGAAGTCCGGAGTTTACTCCATAGAATATGGCTGCCGCCAAGTCGAAACGCCCTTTGAGTATGAAAGCCAAACTATTCTTTGTAGCAGCTACGGTGCTCTGATAAATAATGGAGGCGATGCGGTTGAACCCTTTCAGATTGCGCCGGGCATAGAACAGGCGGTTGCGTGTCAGATAATAAGTACGCAATTTACTAAGTTGCCCAGTGCTCTGGCTTTCTTTATGAAAAATGGTACAGCAGGGATCGTACCACAGTTCATATCCGGCACGGGTCATGCTTGTGCTCCAGTCTAGTTCTTCATAGTAGAGAAAAAATATCTCGGGCATCATTCCTATTTTTTCAATGACTTCCCGTTTAAACATCATTGCTGCCCCATGCAGATAGGGGGTGGTGTGGGGAGTGTCGAATGTTCCATCGTCTGGACAATCGAAGCCCAGCATATGGTTACGTAGGGTGATTTGCGACAAGGGAGTGAATCCGGCAAATTGTATATGCTGGGGTGGAAATGCAAAGCGTATCTTGGGGGATACACCTCCAATCTCCGGTCGACTTTCAAGGCGTTCTACGAGATAGGCGATATGGTCTGATTCAATATATGTATCATTATTAATAAGGAATATGTATTTACCTTTTGCTACCTGGATGCCGATATTATTTCCACCGGAAAAACCACTGTTCTCATTGCTGCGGATAGCGACAACGGTGGGATACAGTTGATGTATTTTAGCTGCTTCGTTTTCATGTGAAGCATTGTCTACGACGATGATTTCATAACTTACAGAATGTATTTTATTCTGTAGTGATTCTATTAGTTCGCATGTGTCTTTGAATCCGTTGTAGCAGATTGTGATAAATGATATGTCTGGAATATTGTTTGTCATATTTGTTCGTCAGTTTTTTTGAGTGGCTACTAGTTCTTTTTCTTTCTCTTCTTCACTGATGCGCTTGTCTATATGAGGAGCGGCAAAACAGAGTGCGAATCCTATATATACAGTCAATGGATTGGGATACTGCATTACGTCGTTGACATAGGCCGCTATGAAATAACCGGCATCCATACAAAGCCAGGCTGCCACTAATCCGCGCAAGCTCTTATTGCGTACTTTAAACATCAGTAGCCATGAGCACCAAGCGAATAGAATGCCATGTATACCCAGATAAAGAATGAGTCCGACAATTCCTGTTTCTACCCATACGCCGACTAACCATGAATCCGGAGGATAGGGCATTTGCTCTTTCGGTTCGAAATTTCCGGTTGAAAGCCCAACACCATATCCGATAGGCTTCTTTGCCATCAATTCTTTCATTCGCATCCTGTTTTCGACACGTACGAGGTATGAAGCATCTTCGGTAGGATGGAAAGAGGAACGCATTTTGTGAATGTATTGGTTTCCGCTCCCGATGTTGGTATAATAGAAAAATGCGAAAATGCTGATAGATATGAATATACCTCCCAGTAATGCTTTCCAATTCTTTGCTATGACGGTTATCATCAGCATGCCACCCATAAGAACGCCCATGGCAGAGCGTGTTCCGGAGATTCCCATTCCATAAATGCCGCAAAAAGCAATAAAAAGGAAGTAGATGCGTTTCCATCTGGAGTCAACAAAGAATGAGGCAATGGCAAAGGTCACAGTAGACATGGCAGCATGAACACCATAATTGGCTGCATCAGAGAAACAAGAGAAATAGCGAATGCCTGACCAGATAATGTGAGTACGTGCACCTCCCACTACGTGTAAGAAATAAAGATCTTTAGAACTGAATCCATGATTCTTCTGCCAATAACCTTTTAGGGTGAATATCAAAACAAATATTGACCATATAATTAATAATAGTTCAATATCTTTTTTGGTACGTATTACGATCGGAACGACGAATGCACAGATCAAGGGGGTGAGAGCGTATGGAGTGAGGTTAATATTCCAGGCTGCCATAACATTGTTTGGATTCAGTATTTCCAGTATATAAAACAATAACCAGACAATGAAGAAATAGGTCATTATATTTTGTCCGGGTTTCCAGTTAGTGCGCTCGTCATTGCCGAGTTGTATCAGACAGATCGTAGTAAACAATAAGATAAGCACCATTGAGAATAATCCTATCTTGATGTTTACGAACATACTTGCTGCGATTAGCGCGAACTGTGCGGCAAGCAGGAGGTGGAAAGCGGTTACTTTATTCGTCATCGTCCTCGTCTGCTGCTTCTTTGGCTTTTCTTCTGAGATTGAATATGATTTTTTCTGTTAATGATAACTGACTGAGACGATAGCCGATTCTACGCAGTAATGTATGGGGTGGAAGTTGTCCGGTAAAGTCTTCTACTGCGTCACGGTTCGCATTTGTGAGGCATATACGGAATGGGACATCCGTCTTACTCAGTTGCTGCGTAAGTTGTTCGCAAAGCTGTTTATCAATAGTTTTCCAGCCACGGTCTGCCGAAGCTACTAGAATATTGGCGTTGGCATCATGTAACAGAGCACTCGGAATATTGCTGGTCGATAATGGCGGATAAGCAACTATCAGCACATCTTCTCCTTGCAAAGTGTAAAAGTCTGTAATACTCTTGGCTAGCAGAAATTGGGTCGAGTCTGTATTAAAATCTACTCCATAGGTGATAAACCTGGCATTTAACATCCGGCTTTGCATATATCCACAGATTAAATTTCCCAATTCTTCTTCTCCGGAATTGTCACTGGTGCTGAAAAGGTTGATGATGAATACGCCGGGAGACTTGCGCTTAGTCAGGAAGCGAAGTAGCGAATTGCTCAATTCTTTTACGGAAAGCTGAACATAAGTCTTGGTCAGACCTCCATAGCGAGAGGGGCTTGTATTGGGAATAGCGCCTATTACCTTAAACCCGGTGACTCGCCTGGTACGGCTGGCATCTCGTAAAGTTCTGTCAAGCATTTCGACTAGTAACAACAAAGCGACTATGATGAGAAAACTGACTGCACAGGCAGCTATAACAATCTGTTTCCGATTGGTTGAGTTGGACGAAATCGGATAAGTCGGCTCGTTGAGTACTTTCAAAGTGGCAGAAGTCATTTCTAGATTTTTCTTTCTCAGTAAGGCTTCATTATAACTTTGAAGTACAGTGAGGTAGTTGCGTTCGGTGAAATTTATCATGCGCTCTTTTTGCTTGATGGTAGTACCTACCGGTGCGAAAAAAACATATCGGTCATTCAATTCACTGCGTGCATTCTGTACAATCTGTAATTCAGCTTTGGCTTTCTCGTATAGTAGCGTTTGTTCCAGCCATTGGTCGATGATATTGGTTCTCGAAGCGCCCTCTTTGGTATATTTATGGCCGATATAGGAGGATGTTAAGTCATTTAATTCTTGTTTGATTTCAGAGAGCCGTTTCTTTTCATTTATCAAGGTCTGATCGTCTGTTTTTGAGGAAACAGTCATCGCTTCAGCCTCCGATATTCTGCCGGTAATGCTGGAAGCTTCTCTCAGTTTGTCTACAAATTCCATGTTCTTGAGCACCTGTTTTGCATTACTGTCCATATGCTTTTCTAGTTCTTCAAGCATGGATTTGCTACTATTAAAAGCAAAAAGTGCGTCTTGCTCTCTCAGCTCGTATTCTTTACTGATGGCGGCTATTTCTTTGGTCTCGTCAATGTAGTTGATAATGCGTTTTTCTACATTATACTTTGTTAGGTCTTCTTCTTCTAAGTTTAGTTTCTTTCCGATGCGCTTCAACTCTTCTTCAAAGTATTTGATTACTTTGTCCGTCTCTCCATAACGAATGCGACGGTATTCTTCTACAAATTCGTCCATTAAGATACTCACTGTATTGTAGACGATGCCTGGATCACCGGATGAATAGCTGATATCCAACAAATCACTGGTCAATCGACGCTGTACTTTGATGTTTTTCAGGGCATTATAGCTATAAAAAGGGTGATTGTAGTAAAATAATCCATAGATATAGTTATCTCTATGTGGACGCATATATTTTTCCAGATTAGCTACTGTCTTATCTTCACTCGACTTGTCGATTAGTTTTAGAATTTCAGCTCCATTCGGACTATTTTTCAAGTGATTGTAGGTATAGTTATAGCTGGAAGCGGTAATACCGTTATTTTCTTTATCCGGGTTACCCTGAATAAGAATTCGCGCAAATAATCGTAGACATACTCTCTTCAACGTACTTTCGGCCTGCATGATGCTGATCAAATTGTCCATTGAGTTTTGTACTGTTGCCCAGTCTGTGCGTTTGTCACTTTCTAGATTATAACCTGAAGCTACCCCTGTGTATAATGTGGCTTTTACATCATATCCTCCTTGCATATGTCGTGTGTAGTAAATAACCAGCAATGTGAAGAAAGTGGTTCCTAGCAATATCAGCCAGCGATGACGAAATAGGGCTCGTATGATAGAAATGATATAGTTCATATCTTAATCTTTTATTTTCGTATGATGGGAGTGCGTGAAATAACTTCGAGTATCATTAAACTCTTTGTTAATTCGAACTTGCTATTCTCATATGCCTCACGGGCTTGAGATTGCCTTTCCTTATCTGTAGATAAATCGGTAGACTCAATAGTACCATTGGCAAAGTTCTTTTCAGAAATTTCGTATTGCACATTAGCTAGCACCAAACTTTCACTCCTCATTTGAAGAACTTTCATCTGCGAAATTGCCATTGTGTACATTTCAATAATACTTTTTTTGATTTCGTCATACTTCATTTCTCGTTCTAGTTCCGCACTCCGCAGTGTGAGTCTTTGCCGACTGACACGTCCTTTGAGGTCGAATAAATCGTTCAATGGAATACTTAGACCTGCACCTACTGTGTAACCATTTTGCGCTTGAGTGGAGTAGGTAAGATATGGGGCGACTGCCACGTCCGTATAGGTGGACTCATTACCGAACATTCCGTATTGATAGCTCCCCCGTAAACTGAAGAAACCTAGAAATGACCATTTCTCTTTTTGGAGTAATTTGCGCTCAATTCTCGCCTTTACGTCCGCCATCTCATAAATGGGGCTGTTCTTGGCATTTTCGAATAAAACTGATAGTGGGGGGAGAACTATTTTACTATAATCTTCTTCACTTAGTTGAGAATAGTCAGACACTTCTTGTGCAACTACACGGGTGGTAGAGATGAACAGAAGTAATAACCCCGAAAAAAAATATATAAATTGCTTCATAAAAAAATCCTATTATTTGCTCTTGCTGTGTTATAGCTTGCGCAAAT
The DNA here is from genome assembly GCF_020982715.1 of Bacteroides sp. 1_1_30. Taxonomy (NCBI): domain Bacteria; kingdom Pseudomonadati; phylum Bacteroidota; class Bacteroidia; order Bacteroidales; family Bacteroidaceae; genus Bacteroides; species Bacteroides sp. 1_1_30. The sequence continues at coordinate 121 of NZ_JAJKHN010000017.1, read as the reverse complement.
ATAAGGATTAATTTCATTTATGTGCAGTCTTTTATTATCTATTTTAACGTGAGTTCGAAATAAAATCAAAAAATAGCAAGTTGTCCGTCATTGACAAAATTTAGGTCAATGGCGGGCTTCT
>NZ_JAJKHN010000179.1:0-2946 GCF_020982715.1 Bacteroides sp. 1_1_30 | reverse complement strand
CGTAAGCTTCCTGAAGGTGCCGTGTACCGTGGCAAGAGCGGACAGGCCAACCTGACCGTAGGCAGTGACGGCAAGGGAAACCTTGTGGCCGAAGCCTCGTGCGACAGTCTGCAGCAGCTGGTGCTGTGGTATGAAGAAGAGCTGACACGCATCCGGAGCGAGACCAGGAACGAAACTTCGAATGACGTTCAAACAGTAGAAAAACGCCCTCCGAACCGGATGCGGACGTTTATCACAGGTGTATTGGCCGGCTTATTGGCCGGTGTGTTATTAACCATCAAACTTTATAAACGATGAACAAGAATTTCATGTACGGCATAGGAGCCGTAAAGTATAAGGATTTCACAATCGGGTATATTGAAAAGAACTCGTTTGACCTGGGCGGCAAGAAACCCGAGGCCGCGAAGATCGAGGCCGAACAGGTGCAGGGTGCCCCGGTGCTGGTCATCCCACAGAGTAACGGCGGCATCGCCCCGACGTTCAATGTGATCCAGATGAACTATTCGAACCTGCACAAACTGCTTGGCGGCAGCCTGCATTATAAGAAAGAAGACTCGGAAAAGAAAACTCCGATCGGCTGGACAGCCCCGTCGGAGGTGCTTGTCATGCAGGGACCATGGGAACTCTCCCTCATGTCCGGACAGAGCGTACTGATTCCCAACGCCACGCTGCTTTCCAATCCTGCAGGCAAGCTGACCCTTACAGAAACCTCCAAGATAGAGGTTACGCTCGAAGTGGCGATGCCGGAGGACGGTTCGCAGCCTTACGGCGTGTTCGATACGGAAGCAATACCGGACGAGTGGGGGCAGTACAAGCTGCCGCCGGCGGAAGCCGCGGCTGCAGCATCGCTCCAAAGTGAGGAGGGCTAACGTATGGCTGACCGTTTGGAACAACTGATAGAGATGGAGTGTGCGGACGCGCTGCTTGACAGCGGCGTGTCCGTACCTCTTAAAAGGTGGAAGCTTCCGTGGCTGAAACGCCCGGTGGAGATGCGTGTGACGATGAAGCGTCCGAGGCTGCGGGGTCAGATTCTGCTGGCGCGGGAATACCTGAAGATGGGCGTTGCGCCCGGCTGGCAGCCGAAGGACAAGACCGAGGAACTGGCCTTTGTAGCGGAACATGGCAAGGCTGTGAGCCGTCTGCTGGCCTATACGGTATGCCGGGGCTACGTGTCGCGGCACGTGGGCATCGGGGTGACAGCGTGGGTACTGCGGAACTTTGTGGAGTGGCGTTATCTGACGGCCATGTTCCGAACATTCGAGCGTCTGATGGGCACGAAGGATTTTATGCGTATTATCAGCTCGACAGCGCGGGCGAACCCGATGACTCCGAGACTGAGCCAGGCAAGGAAGGGGAGTTAAGAACCTGGTATGAAGGTTCCCATAGCCCTTTCGGCTTCGTGTGGCAGATTGCATCGGCGACCGGCTGGAGCGTGGATTACATCCTTGATGGGGTGAATTACCAGACGCTGATCATGATGCTGAGCGACGCGCCCCGCTACAAGCGCAAGAAGTCGGGTACTTCGGGCGGAAACGGTGCTCCCAGCCCGGAACACAGCGCCGAGGATGAAGCGAACGATATAGTAGGATTTTTTCAAAGCAAACTGGAATGAGCAAACCTGTAGAAGTTGAATTTTTGATGAAGGACAAACTCACGCCCGGCATGAACAAGGCCGAACGTGAGGCGCTGGAACTGCGTAATACCGTCAGGCTGCTGGAGGCTGAACTGGAAAGGCTGCGCCTTGCCGGGGAGACGGCTGCCCCCAATCTGGACCAGAGTGCCAATATCGCGCAGATCCATGCACTGGAGAAGCAGCTTGAGGAATTGCGCGGCAAACTGAAACTGCTGCAGGAGGAATCGGAATCCGTGCAGGTCACCCCTGCAGACATGCCCAATGCACAGCGCCAGTTCAACGGGCTTCACAACAGCATCCAGCAGATGGCCCGTGAAATGCCTTCTTTGGCCATGGGACCGCAGATGTTCTTTCTGGCCATATCCAACAACCTGCCGATTTTTACGGACGAACTGGCCCGTGCCCGTAAGGAATATGATGAGCTGCAGAAGTCAGGCAAGAAAGGCACACCGGTATGGAAACAGGTCCTGTCCTCGCTCTTTTCCTGGCAGACGGCCATGACCACCGGCATCATGCTGCTGGTAATGTACGGTGATGAAATCTGGGATTGGACGAAAAACCTGTTCAGTGCCAAAAAAGGCGTGGATGAATTCAACATATCAGTCAAGGAAATGACCGAGATAGAGAAGGACGGCCGTGCCCAGATGGTGCGTACCCGCTTCGAACTGAAATCGGTCATCGATGAAATAAAGAACTTCACCGGCAGCAAGGAACAGGAAAAGGCGAAGGTAGAGGAACTGAACCGCAAGTACGGGGAATCTTTCGGGTATTATAAAACACTTTCCGAATGGTATGATACCCTTATCCAAAAGAGCGAGGACTATGTACAGGTTCTGCTGCACCAGGCCAATGTCCAGAACCTTGTAAAAAAAGCTGCAGAAGCCGATGAAGAGGTGAATAAAATCAAGGCGCAGAAACCGGAAGAGGCTGAAAGCGCCATGGGTTTTTTCGGGAAATGGGGACAATATATCATGCAGTCAAGCATGGCAGAATCCGGGCAGTTCTATGACGCACAGGCTGCCATTAAGAAACATGATCAGGAAGCTTATGACATACTGTTGAAAAATGCCGAAAACAAACGCGACGGTTATCTGAAAAAAGCGGAGGAAGAGGTAAGGAAAGCCGCAGAAGCCGCCAAAAAAGGAAATATCGGCGGACATACCGACCCCGAACAGTCCGGGAAGAATCCGGAAGCGGAAGCCAAGCAACGGCTGGCCACAGAGCGCAGGCTGGCGAAGGATCTTGCCGCCCTGCAGGCCGAGAACCGGAAGGAAGAGATAGACCGCATGCAAGCCGGTACCGAAAAGAAACTG
>NZ_JAJKHN010000178.1:0-3008 GCF_020982715.1 Bacteroides sp. 1_1_30 | reverse complement strand
GGCAAAGAACGGTGAAAAGATTATATGGGCATACATTTTATCCGGTATGGACCAAACATAGGGTTTTATTATCCATATATAATATGATGAAACTACCGGCTGATCGTAACACTGCATTTCTGGGCAAGAGCCCGTTTAAAACAAATCTTCAGAGAATAAAAACAGATAATACATTATATTTATTTGTAAAACAAAATATAATCACTATATTTGCACATCATCAAATATAAATGATTATGTGCAAATCAAATGATTATATACATAAAACAAGCCAATATATCAACGAAACGTTTGATTTGAAGGTTGATATTGCACCCATTGGAAGAGAGGTCCTGAATATGTTCCCGGTCAATATAACCGCCGGATACCATTTTTATATGGCAAACCTGCTGGGCCGGGAAGTCTTTCTTTTATGCAGCACGGACAGTTCCGCATATACGCCGGGGCAAATACAGAGGCAGAAAGAACTGGTCGAGCGGAAGGTCCGGCATCCGGTAATATTTGTATTTGACATGATGGCGTCTTATAACATACAACGCCTTGTCAGACAACGCGTAAATTTCATTATACCGCCAAGACAGATGTTTATACCGGATTTACTGATTGACCTGAAACCCCAAAAGGCTCCCAAAGAAGAAAAAGGGACACAAATACCGGCAATAGCCCAATGTGCCATCCTTTATCATCTGGAAGTAAATTCCCTTGCCGGCAAGGGTACTTATGAGATTGCAGACCTGTTTAAAGTCTCTTATGCCAATGCAAACCGGGCGGTCAGATGGTTGGAGGAAAAAGAAATCGTAACTTTGTCCGGGATTAAGACAAAGAGTCTGGAATTCAAATCCGCAAAACATGAACTATGGGACAGGGCGCTGCCGTTTTTGGCGAACCCCGTCGAACGGGTGGTGTATACGGATATCCGCCCGGATGACACTCTTTCCATAAGCGGCGTGAATGCCCTGTCGGAATATTCAATGCTCAACAGGGAAAGGAACGGCAGCTATGCGGTTTCGAAAGAAGAGTTCCGCAGGTTGCAGTTCCGGACAGACAAGGAATATGGAGAGAACCGTATTGAAATATGGCGTTACAATCCGAAACTGTTACAGGACAATGGAATAGTGGACAAGCTGTCTTTATTCCTGTCCATGAAAGATATCGGGGACGAAAGGATTCAAATAGAATTGGAGAACATGATAAATAATATGCAATGGTAAGAGGTATAGAGAAATTCAAAGAATTTTTTGCAGGTTACGAAGACAACTATGTCATTATCGGAGGTACCGCCTGCGAAGTGCATGAGGAAATATATGCACAGAATCCGAGGGCGACCAAGGACATAGACATTATTCTGATAGTGGAAGCCCTGTCTTCAGATTTTGTCGCTAAATTTTGGGAGTTCGTAAAAGTCGCCGGATATGTGAGTCGGAACAAAGGAACGGGCGAAGGGGAACAGCGGCATGAATATTACAGGTTCAAGGAGCCCTCGGCCCCGGAATTCCCCTATCAGGTGGAACTTTTTTCCAGAAATCCCGGACTTGTCAATTTCCCGGAGGATGCCCATATCACACCGGTTCCGGTTGACGAGGACTTGTCGAGCCTGTCCGCCATTCTGATGGATGATGATTATTACAATTTTACAATTGCCCACAGCAGACTGGAATACGGAGTGCATATTGCCAATATTGAAAGCCTTATCTGTCTGAAATGCAAGGCTTATCTGGAAATGCTCGGACGAAAGGACAATGGAGAGCAGGTGGACAGCAGGCATATTGCCAAACATAAGAAAGATGTGTTCAGACTGGCTGCAATGCTTTCTCCGGCAGATATCCATACGGTACCCGACACTCTCAAGAAAGACATTGACGGATTCTGCGGGAGTGTTAAGGACGAACTGCCCAATGCGGACTTTTTCAAATCAGCCGGACTGAAAGACGTTACGGCGGAACAATTGTTGAAACAACTCAAGGATAATTTTATAACGCAATAATGAAAATTCAATATGCTTCCGACCTTCATCTTGAATTCAGGGAGAACAGTCGCCTCTTGAGGGACGATCCGTTGTCTGTTTCCGGAGAAGTGCTTGTGCTTGCCGGTGACATTGGATATATCGGTGACGAGAACTATTCCAGACATCCGTTTTGGGACTGGGCTTCCGAAAATTACAGAGAGGTCATAGTGATCCCCGGCAACCACGAGTTTTATAAAATGTTCGACATTGACAAACTGTATAACGGCTGGTCGCTCAAAATCAGGGAAAACATCACCTGCCACTACAACTCCGTTATTTCATTAAATGAAGATACCGACCTGATTGCTACCACACTCTGGTCCCATATTCCGTTGCAGGATGCCTATGCGACGGAAAGTGCCATCACTGATTTCCGCAGGATACGCCATGGCAGTGAGCCGTTGGATTATACAAGATTCAATGACGAGCATTCACGTTGTCTTCGTTTTTTAAAACAGGGCGTAATGCAGAGTACGGCCGGACATATCATTGTCGCCACGCACCATGTGCCGTCATTCGAGTTGATGGCTGCGGAATTCAGGGGAAGTCCGCTAAACGGGGCCTTTACTGTCGATCTGGAGGACTTTATTGCAGACAGTCCGATTGAATACTGGATTTACGGTCATTCCCACCGTAATATAAACAAGGTTATCGGCCATACCCGATGTATCTGTAACCAATTGGGATATGTGTCCGGCAATGAGCACCTGTCCTTTGACAGGGAAGCGCATATTTCCATATAGCCCGGGCTTGTAACGTTCCTGATATACCAGACGGCCTGTCCGCCGGAATTACGTTTCCGACAGACAGGCCAATTTCAGTATACCCGATCAGGGAATGATCATAAAAATCGGGGAGCTACCAATTTCCCTTCGATACCGCACATTTTCAGGGCGGCGGTATTTTCCCCGTTAAAGGAGATCAGACAGGATGGCGCCCCGGCAGTGCCTCCCTGCTCTCCGGTGACATGATAGAACCTGAGCCGCCCCCTGATGAAAAGTAT
>NZ_JAJKHN010000177.1:0-3032 GCF_020982715.1 Bacteroides sp. 1_1_30 | reverse complement strand
AACTTCATCACAGACCCCCAGTTTTTCAAGCCGTTGTCGGTATATCTGGACGACATGCTGGCGGACCGGCTGATGGAAAAACACCCTTACATGTTCGGGGAGCTGCCGAAGCGGTTCAAGACACCGGAAAGACTGGTCATTGCCATCGATAACAGCAAACGGGAGACGAACTGCTATATCGACGGGGAAACTGAACAATCCCTGCTCACGGTGGAAGTGTGCAAGGCATTCGTCCGAAGAAACGGCAACTGTCCTGAATTTCCTGAAAATGTATGGACGCGGGAATTTGTCGACTACTGCATGGAGCACGGGACGTGTTTCCGCTGGTTCCGCCAGATGCCCAAAAAGTTCCAGACCTCCGCGAATACGCAAGCGGCGTATGATTACGGTCATTACCATATCTGTGACTTTGCCAAACGGTTCATCACCCCGCAAATGGCAAAGGAGTGCTACCGGGAGCGCAGTTATGCACATGCCATCCCCGGACATTTCCTCACGGAGTTCTGCCGACAGACCGGACTGCCCGAGAAGTTCTACGGCGGGGGAACCACGATGCTGTCGCTGAAAAACAGCCGTGACGACTATACTTACTGCAAAGTCGGCAATACCTGTCTGGCTTTTTACCTGAAAGAACAATACGAGCCGTCCTCGGCACATCTGATGATGACGCAGTCGGATTCAAAATACTGCACGCCGGAGAAGGTGTTCGACGTGCCTGTCGGCACCTTCCACCGCACGTGGCTGGAAAAGATCGTGTCGGAAAACGACCCCCGCTTTGTCAAACCCCGTGTGGACAAAGCGTTGAAAGCCGTACAGGCGGTCTGCTATTACGGTGTCGAGAAGTTGAAGGACCTGAACCGTACGGAAATCTTCCGCAATACCTTCATGGGCGAGACCATCGGTTACTGCGCCCGCCGCAGGGACCTGACCTACCACAGCGACAACTGCGGGACCCTTATCGAGGGCTTGAAGTTCAAGATCCGGGGAATGGCTGTCCCCGTAACCCTGGCGGAAGACATGACTCCTTATACGGCCGACATACTGCACCGGAAGTTCGGCTTCTGCTATATCGGAATGACGGCATTCGCCACGGACTACGGTCTAGACATGGAGAAGGCATACACCTTTGCACAGATGCGCCAGATCGTAAGGGAGAAAGGGCACAAGCCGTCATTGAGAAACTACAAACGTGAACTGAAACAAATAAACATCATACAATGAAAAAATACCGGATAGCTATCGAAGAGACGCTCCGTAAGGTCGTGGAGATCAAGGCGGAAACGCCCGGTCTGGCCGTCTGCAGGGCGGAAGACGAATACAATGAAGAGAAACACGTGCTGTCAGCCGACAATTTCGCAGGAGCTGACATCGCGCTCTCGACTGATGACATCACGGTCATGGAGACTCTGGAAGACGTGGATTTCATCGGATACGTGCAACGCCGTTTCGAGGAATGCCGGGAGTCCATATCCGTCGAAGACAAAGTCCGGCTGGCATTCGGAAGTTTCGACAACGCCCTGTATGAGTTCGGCGAATACCGTAAGGAGGCGGCCCGGAACCGCCCGCAGGTCTACCTGCTGTACCGGAGCGATGGCTGGCACAACCGTTCTTCCATGGAGCTCATAGCCCCGTTCTCCTCCCTCGAAAACATGATGGAGTACCTGCGGCGTAAGAAGAAGGAATTCCGCCTGACGGAAAGTGATCTGGAAGAGTTCAAGAACAACCGGCAGACGAAGGGGCGCGACGAAAACTACCTGTACGAGTCGGATTATCTGGATGTGCTACCGGAACAGGAACCCGAACTGCCGCCGAAAGATGACGCTTTCTATGACAAGGTTTTCACCTGCGGGCAATCCGAGCTGTCACGCAGGGAGTTGGAATCTCTGCCGGAGCCGTTCGATACCTACCATGTTACGGACGAAGAGATGAAACAGATTGTGTACGAAACGGAAATGGAGACACGGGACCGGCTGCGGCTCGGTGAAGGCGAGTCCATCGATTTTAACGACGATCGCCATAGTGAAATCTGGTGGGAAGAAATGGAAAAAGCAGTGGTTAGGCACGGTGTACCGTACTACAAAGACGAATAACGGAAACAGAACCTGTTCATCACACGCCATAATGATGACGGGCCGTCGCGGCTACGGCTGCGGCGTTTTTTTTCAAAACGAGGTGAGTATTCCACCCCTTATACAAAACGATTACCTACTCTTAAAAAAACGGATTTATGAAACAGACAAGACAGGATTTCTTCACGGCGAACGGGGAAGGAATCAAAATCATGACATTTACGGAGTTCGCCCGGCATATCCTGCGTATGGAATGCGGGGAAAGTTCGGAACTGTATGCCGTTGTGAACCGGCAGACACGGGAATGCTCCCGGCCGCTCTCTGTCAGAAAGGAACAATGGAACGGTACGCCCTTTTACCTGCTCGGCGGGCACGGGCAGGAAGTCCGTACCATCAATTTTGCGGGTCGTCCGAAAGAGGAGTTTGAAACGACCTGCCATGATGCCTTGGACAGCTACGATGCCGTGGAAAGTATCGGGGCGGTCGTGTCAAGACTGCGTGAATTATCTCCTGAAGAGTTGCATAAGCGGATTGCGGAAGAGATGAAGACCGGCTGTAAATACCAGTTGGTCTACCGCAGCGAGAAGGAGATGACGGCCGCACTCGACGGCAAGATATACGCCATCAGCGATACGGACGGCAAATTCCTTTGCGACCTGTATCAGCCGGATTATCTCCATCTGGAAAACGAGGGCGATATTGTGGACACCGCATCCATTCCGGACATGCACTTCCATTCCGATTGGGCAATCGCCAACCCCACGATACGCGACAAGGTGCTCTCCTCCCGGATGGTGATTATATATACCTACGAAACGGTAACGCTATGATAGAGATTGGCAACAGGATAGAAACGCCGGAAGGTGTGTTCTATGAACTGGAATACGGAGGGGAAGGAAACATCTACAAGAACGAGGATGCCTTTCTCAACCGCCCCGATGAAGTGTGCTATATACCCGAATA
>NZ_JAJKHN010000176.1:0-3037 GCF_020982715.1 Bacteroides sp. 1_1_30 | reverse complement strand
AACTTCATCACAGACCCCCAGTTTTTCAAGCCGTTGTCGGTATATCTGGACGACATGCTGGCGGACCGGCTGATGGAGAAACACCCTTACATGTTCGGGGAGCTGCCGAAGCGTTTCAAGACACCGGAAAGACTGGTCATTGCCATCGATAACAGCAAACGGGAGACGAACTGCTATATCGACGAGAAAACAGAACAATCCCTGCTCACGGTGGAAGTGTGCAAGGCATTCATCCGAAGAAACGGCAACTGCCCCGAATTCCCTGAAAATGTATGGACGCGGGAGTTCGTCGACTACTGTATGGAGCACGGGACATGTTTCCGCTGGTTCCGTCAGATGCCCAAAGAGTTCCAGACCTCCGCGAACACGCGGGCGGCGTATGATTACAGCCATCACCATATCCGTGACTTTGCCAAACGGTTCATCACCCCGCAAATGGCGAAAGAGTGCTGCCGGGAGCGCAGTTATGCACGTGCCATCCCCGGACATTTCCTCAAGGAGTTCTGTCGGCAGACGGGACTGCCCGAGAAGTTCTATGGCGGGGAAACCACCATGCTGTCGCTGAAAAATAGCCGTGACGACTATACTTACTGCAAAATCGGCAATACCTGTCTGGCCTTTTATCTGAAAGAACAATACGAGCCGTCCTCGGCACACCTGATGATGCCCCGGTCGGATTCAAAATACTGCACGCCGGAGAAGGTGTTCGACGTACCTGTCAGAACCTTCCACCGCACGTGGCTGGAAAAGACCGTGGCGGAGAATGATCCGCGTTTCGTCAAGCCCCGAGTGGACAAGTCGCTGAAAGCCGTGCAGGCAATCTGTTATTACGGTGTCGAGAAATTGAAGGACCTGAACCGTACGGAAATCTTCCGCAACACCTTCATGGGAGAGACCATCGGTTACTGCGCCCGGCGCGGGAACCTGACCTACCACAACGACAACTGCAGGACCCTTATCGAGGGACTGAAGTTCAAGATCCGGGGAATGGCTGTCCCCGTAACCCTGGCGGAAGACATGACGCCTTATACGGCCGACATGCTGCACCGGAAGTTCGGCTTCTGCTATGTAGGCATGACGGCATTCGCCTCCGACTACGGTCTGGACATGGAGAAGGCGTACACCTTTGCACAGATGCGCCAGATCGTAAAGGAGAAAGGGCACAAGCCGTCATTGAGAAACTACAAACGTGAACTGAAACAAATAAACATCATCTGATATGAAAAAATACCGGATAGCTATCGAAGAGACACTCCGCAAGGTCGTGGAGATTGAAGCGGAAACGCCCGGCCTGGCCGTCTGCCGGGCGGAAGACGAATACAATGAAGAGAAACACGTGCTGTCAGCCGACAATTTCGCTGGGGCCGATATCGCGCTCTCGGCCGATGATACCACGCTCATGGAGGCACTGGGCAATACGGATTTCATGGAGTATGTGCAGTGCCGGTTCGAGGAATACCGGGAATCCATATCCATCGAAGACAAGATCAGACTGGCGTTCGGAAGTTTCGACAATGCCCTGTATGAGTTCGGCGAATACCGCAAGGAGGCGGCCCGGAACCGTCCGCAGGTCTACCTGCTGTACAGGAGCGACGCCTGACACAGCCGTTCTTCCATGGAACTCATAGCCCCGTTCTCCTCCCTCGAAAACATGATGGAGTACCTGCGACGCAAGAAGAAGGAATTCCGCCTGACAGAAAGTGACCTGGAAGAGTTCGAGAACAACCGGCAGACGCAGGGACGCGACGAGAACTACTTGTACGAGTCGGATTATCTGGATGTGCTGCCGGAACAAGAACCCGAACTGCCGCCGAAAGATGACGTTTTCTATGACAAGGTTTTCACCTGCGGGCAATCCGAGCTGTCACGCAGGGAGTTGGAATCCCTGCCGGAGCAGTTCAACACCTGCCATGTTACGGACGAACAGATGGAACAGATTGTGTACGAAACGGAAATGGAGACCCGCGACCAGCTGCGGCTCGGTGAAGGCGAGTCCATCGATTTTAACAACGACCACCATAGTGAAATCTGGTGGGAAGAAATGGAAAAAGCAGTGGTTAGGCACGGTGTACCGTACTACGAAGACGAATAACGGAAACAGAACCTGTTCATCACATGCCATAATGATGACGGGCCGTCGCGGCTACGGCTGCGGCGGTCTTTTTTTTTAAAACGAGGTGAATATTCCACCCCTTATACAAAACGATTACCTACTCTTAAAGAAACGGATTTATGAAACAGACAAGACAGGATTTCTTCACGGCAAATGGGGGAGGAATCAAAATCATGACGTTTGCGGAGTTCGCCCGGCATATCCTGCATATGGAATGCGGGGAAAGTCTGGAACTGTATGCCGCTGTGAACCGACAGACACGGGAGTGTTCCCGGCCGCTCTCTGTCAGAAAGGAACAATGGAACGGTACACCCTTTTACCTGCTCGGCGGGCACGGACAGGAAGTCCGTACCATAAATTTTGTGGGTCGCCCGAAAGAGGAGTTTCAAACGACCTGCCATGATGCTCTGGACAGCTACGATGCCGTGGAAAGTATCGGAGCGGTCGTGTCGATACTGCGTGAATTATCTCCCGAAGAGCTGCATAAGCGGATTGCGGAAGAGATGAAGACCGGCTGTAAATACCTGATGGTCTACCGCAGCGAGGAGGAGATGACGGCCGCACTCGACGGCAAGATATACGCCATCAGCGATACGGACGGCAAATTCCTTTGCAACCTGTATCAGCCGGATTACCTCCGTCTGGAAAACGGGGGCGATATTGTGGACATCGCATCCATTCCGGACATGCACTTCCATTCCGATTGGGCAATCGCCAACCCCACGGTACGCGACAAGGTGCTCTCCTCCCGGATGGTGATTATATATACCCACGAAACGGTAACGCTATGATAGAGATTGGCAACAGGATAGAAACGCCGGAAGGTGTGTTCTATGAACTGGAATATGGAGGGGAAGGAAACATCTACAAGAACGAGGATGCCTTTCTCAACCGCCCCGATGAAGTGTGCTATGTACCCGAATA
>NZ_JAJKHN010000175.1:0-3100 GCF_020982715.1 Bacteroides sp. 1_1_30 | reverse complement strand
TAAGTACGGTTCGGGGGCAGGTAAACGAAAACCTACCGCTGTAAAGCGGAAAGGCGTTGTTTGCCGAGCCTACAGATTCTGGACACGAAAGTCATGGACGACATGGCGGCTCTCAAAGAATTGTACACCAGAAAGGAATCTCAAAAAACACCCGATAATAAAGCCGTAAACGGATGAAAACAACCGCAACCATCAGCCAGGAAGAACTGGAGCAGAAAGCTGTCGATAGCATGATAGCATACGAGAAGAACCTCATTTCCGGACAGGAAATGAAGGAAGCAGTCACCCGTGCGCTGCATCACTACGCCAACAGGGAAGGACACCGGGAAATCGTTCTGAAAGGGTGGATTATAAAAACCATCTACGCCCTCGACAGCAGCCAATTGAAAGACCTCGACCGGGTAGCTTTCACCTGCATGGATAAACGCCGGTTAACCCCTGATAATTAACTCACATAAAAAACAAAATCATGAAAACAGAAACCAACAGCATGAGAATCGTGAAACCTGAAAAGGAATCTGAAAAAGCAGTCGTGGAACCCCAAAAGGAGAAAGCCACCGGAAAACCGAAGTACAAACCCGTGGAACCCGTCACACTCGAAACTGTTCCGGAAGATGCCGTGTTCATCCGCTCCACGGATGTATGCAAATTGCTCAACATCAGCAACTCAACGTTAAGGAACATGCGTGCGGAGCACGCAATCCCATTCTACAAACTGGGTGGGATATTTCTCTACAGCAAAGAAGAAATCATGAATTACCTCGCATCCAATTACAGTAGAAGAATCTAGCGACAATGGCAAAAACAGGATTATCATATTATCAGGCGGAAACCGACCGCTTTCAAGACATCAAAGTGAAACGCCTGAAGAAGCGGTACGGCTGCGAAGGGTATGCAGTGTACCAGTATATCCAAAACGAGATATACCGGGTTGAAGGCTGCTATATCCGTTTCACAGACGACCAGCTTTTTGATGTTTCCGAATACTGGGGCATTGAAGAGGAGCGGGTAGAAAAGATCATTGAATATTGCACGGAAGTGGAATTGTTCGATACCATCACTTGGCATACGAATCATGTGCTTACTTCTGTGGATATTCAGCAGCGATACCTTGAAATCTGCCGGAGAGCCAAGAAAAAAATAGTACTGCCCGAAGACATACGGCTTGTCGAGATACAAGATGCGCCATCCGGCATGGATAGTGCGCCGTTACCTGCGCCACTACCTCTTTTCTCCGGTCAGGAAATCGAGACGAAAACGGGAGAAGCTGTTTATGGTTCTCCCCAAATAGATGCCCGGAGAGAGACTGCGGCCGGTACCGGAAAAGAGACTGCAACCGCTGCCGGAATATCTTCTGGCGCCATTATTCCGCAGAGTTCTGCGGAAACTCCGGAAACTCCGCGGAATTCTGCGGAAAAACGGCACAAAGAAAAGGAGAGTAAAGAAAATTCCCCCTCTATCCCCCGGACTATTCCGCCGGCAAGGGATGATGAGGATAAAGTTTCACTCTCACCGGACGGGAATAGGGGAAATGTTTCCGCAGAATCCTGCGGGAAACGTCCGGAACATGGTGGAGAATACCGTTTGAAGTTGCAGCGGCTGGGTGAAACGTGCTACAATCTGGGGTGTTCGAAGGGAGATGTCCGTAAGGTTCTGATGATAGAAAATATTGCCATGGACGACAGCCCGATATGGCAACTGATTGAAGAGTTGAAGGCGAGCGGCGGACGTTATTCGTTCACCGGAGACGTGTTGCCCGCCCTGTGGGGACTGGTGAAGACGGGACGCCTGCAGATGATGGAAGAACATACGGATGAAGTGAAAGAGGGCGTTCATAACGTCAGGCAGATGCTGTCGGGTATCGGCGTGCCGAGTTACGACATGGACGAACTATGCGAAGAGGCGAAAGGCAAAGAAGACGTCCTGCAGGAAGTGATACGGGAAATACGACGATCGAAAGGGCGGATTCTCTCGGTGAGCTGCTTCATCAGGTCACGGCTGAAAAAAGTGAAGAAAAACGAATTGCAAAAAACGGCGTAAGCCACACGGTTATGAGTGAAGATAAAAACAAGACGCCACTGTATTACCCCCGCAAAATGCGTACAGGGTGGTGCGTGGCGCACGAAGTGACAGCCGCGGGCGTCACTATCGAGAGATACGGAATACACTGCCAGACGTATGCGGAAGCATACCGGCGGGCGGAAGTGATGAACCGGAAACAAGAGGCGGAAGTGGAAGCGGGGCGCGCCGGGACAGAAGCCGGGGAAGTCACCGATTCGCTGGAACCGTCCGTCTCCGGAGAGAAAGGGGGTGGGTGGTCATGAGCGAAAAAGTAAGTACCATCACGCTACGGCTGACTGCCGAAGAAGCCGCCCAACTGGAGATACTCAAAGACATCATTGGGAAGAAGAGCGGGAGCGAAGCGATTAAATACGTCGTCAAGGAATACCCCCGTTTCTGTACCCACTACAAGCAGGAAGCGAAGGAACACGGAGAGCTGAAACGAAAGTACCGGGAGCAGGGCGAAGCCGTGCGGGGTTTTCTGTCGGCACTCGACAGGTTGGAGAAAGCGGGCAGGGAGAAAGAGTAGGGGAAACGATTGCTAGCAAAATACGCTCCGGAAGATCTTGGCCAATGAAAGATTTGCTAGCAGATGTTTCCGGATCGTGTGCTCGAGCTGCGTAAAAGTGCTAGCGGATTCTTCCGGATCGTGTGCTGCAGATCGGGAATAATGCTAGCAACTGTTTCATCCTGGAAGAATCCGGCTGTTGGATTCTGCTAGCGGATTCTTGTTCCCGGTTCGTTCCGGAGCAACTAATTTGCTAGCAATTAACGGGGATATCAGGTTGATGGAGCCGGGATCCCGACAGGTATGTGATAGCAAGTGAAGGTAATGGGCAAGTGCCGAACCAAGCGGATTACTTTCGCGAGCGGCTTATCGTCTGATTGCTCACCGTGTCGCCGTGTGGTTCGTGGCAATGCGTGCAGCGGGAATACCGCCGCCCACACAGCCCCGTCCCCCGCAGCAGCACTCCGTCAGTGTTTAATCGGAACATTCCTTCACCGGCAGCGTTTCTCGGACGTTCAGTGTTTCTGTGCA
>NZ_JAJKHN010000174.1:0-3207 GCF_020982715.1 Bacteroides sp. 1_1_30 | reverse complement strand
CCCCTGCGTTAAAGTGTGCCACAACCAGTGCATCCTCTCTCCCGAACGCAGCGTTTCGAACTATGGGAAAGAAAAGGCCTCCACCGAACAGCTTTTCGAGCGCGTGGATGAATGGTTGTCTAACTTCGAAGTGCAGATGAATGAGGACCGGGAACGTATCCGCCGTCTGAAAGCGAAAGTGATTACCCCCGTGGAAATGTATGCCTACATCGGCCTGCTGACCGCCTTGCGCGTATCGCATGACAGTTCCGACAAGTGCCTCTCGTCCAAGGTGGAAACCTACCCGCTCAACCAGTCCCAAATTTCAATTTTTACAGAGGATCTGCTCAAACTTACCGAAGAAAAGAAAAAACTTACGGCGTGGGACATCTATAACGTGGCAACCGAAATCTACAAGCCCGGCCGTACGGACATCCCGGCCATGATTCCCCAGAACGGGGCATTGGCCGAGCTGATGCTCTCGGAAAACCTGCCTGAAGCCTGACCATGACACGCATCAGAGGACAACTGACAACAGCGGACTACCTTCCTATGGATACGTTCCGAAAATTGCTCGATGCATTGGAAGAAGACGGTGAATATCTGTGGGCGACCTACTGCTGGCTATCATTCTGTACGGCATTCCGGGCTTCGGACGTACGTACACTCCGATGGAAAGACGTGCTCAACCGCAACCGGCTGGTAAAGACGGAGAAGAAAACCCGCAAGAACCGCATGGTGAAGTTCAGCCGGTATGTACAGGAGAAGACACGGCATCTGTACGAGTTGCAGGACAGCCCCGATGTGGAAAACCTGATTTTCATGAACCCGCGGACCGGCAACCCATACTCTCTGGAATACATCAACCGGTTGCTTAAGGCGTTCCGGGTCAGATATCGGATTCCCATACACGCTTTTTCCACACATACCTTCCGCAAGACCTTCGGGCGCTATGTCTACGAGATAATGGGACGCTCGGCGGAAGCGCTGATCCTGCTCAACCAGATATTCCGCCATTCCAATCTGGAAACTACCCGACGCTACATCGGATTGGCGCAGGAGGACATCGACAAGGTGTTCAATTCCATACATATCTGACAACAATTTCAAGGAAGCCCGGAAACCACCCATCCGGGTTCCGGGCTATGCTTAATATGACAACATCTAAAAATCAACGCTGTAAACAATGGATAAACCGATATATATAGACACCTACTTCCGTATCGAATCCGGTTACGAATGGGGACGCGGAATGTCAAAGGAAAAGACAGGGGCATTCTTCGCCGAAATCAGAAGCCTGTTCTCGCAAAACGGTTTCACAATCGAGGAGTGCAAGTACGGTGGTTGTCCGGATGTCGTGCTGGAGAAAACACGGCTCTACTGCCACCCACAGGAACTCTCCGGTCCCGTAAGGAAAGATTTAATCGAGCACATCGAGAAGATTTTAACGCAAGGAACGACTTTCCAGTACCTGCGCACCGACACGTACGGCGAGCTCCTCGACCTGACGGAAGAGGAAGAACTCGCGTATTACCACGAGACTCATGACATGACTATCGGGGGTGTCTTTCTTGAAGCATTCCGTACCAAACGCCGTAACCTGTATAAGATACGGGAACAGGTGCTGGAAATAATCACCGGAAAACTGCAGGTCAGAACACTCCGTAAAAGTTCCATTTATTCGAATACCTCCCCGGCATACTGCTATATCATGGAAACGTACGGGAAAATGGTGTCCGAAGGACGGCTCGTCGAGGAATGCAAGCAAACCGCTTCCGGAAAACTGCCGCTCTGCCGCACGGCAACCGGCAGGGAACTGAAAATGAAAAGACGGGAAGACGACAGGACGGAATGACACGCGGTTCCGAGCCGGGCATGGCCGGATACCGGCCAGAAGACTCCTGTAAATCATAATTTCCAAGCCGGACTGTCAATCGAAAGAAGGATGCCCCCGGCTATACTTCAACAACAAGAGATAGCACTATTATGAGCATACAAATCGGAAAACTGTTGCCGGACGGCAGTGTCCGGCACATCAAGGCGCTCCACGAGACGCTTTCAAAAAACCTTGTGAGGAAACTCCGGGTGTTCTATCCCAATGACAAACGGGTAGATGCCCTGCTGTCGCTGGGCGACATACAAAAACTGGGACCGTCACCCTATGGAAAATGGACAGGAACCGGCGATGCCGTCCACTGTTTTTCAAAGATTCGTGACGGACGAGAAACACCGCGGCAATCCGCATCACGCATCGCGGACAACGCAGACATTTTCGGCCGCATGGAGGCCACGTGCCTCCTGTTCGATAACGGCAGATGGCATGTCATGGACAAGGGAGAACACTGTGAACCGCCGCTCTTCGTCGAAGATACGCCCTCCCATGACAGCATGAAACCGATCTCGGTGTATGTGAACAACCATGCCCGACTCGAAAAGATAAATACACCGCAGCACTGGCAGGGACTTGAGGAACTTGCCGAACGTGAGCTCCGGATACTTTATGTCTACCGGGGCTGCCGCCTTGTAAGAATCGTACGTTCGTCCAACCTTAAAAAGAAACTGTATGGGACATCGTAACATCGTATCGGCCATAGAATGGCTGCCGGAACACCTGTTCACGGAAGAGATCGTGGAAGCAGCCGTCGAAAGCAAGGAAATAGAGGTGCTGAGTCATATTCCGGGACGTTTTCTCACACCCGGACGTATAGAACGAATCATCGCGGGCAGCACGGAGAGCTGGCACAGCTTCGAACTGCGTAATATCCCGGAGGCGTGCCGTTCGGGAGCAGTCTGTGACTACGCCACGCGCAAAAAACCGAAGAACATCACGGCCGTTCCCGAAGCGATGATTACCCGGGAAATGGCGGAAGCGGTCATCCGAAACGGACGCGGGGATTTCGACATTCTCGCCTTCATACCTGAACGCCTTTGGGACGCGCAACTGGCATACCTGGCCTTGCGCAGCTATGTTTACGACCCGCATTACGCGGACAGCAGGACAGACGCCGTCATGAAAACGGGTCTTATCCTCGGATATGTCCCCGTTGGGGTAAAGACTCAAGGGTTCTATTACGGGATGCTCGACGAGATGAGAATATTAAGTACGGTTACCGACGCCGTTGTGCCGCCGCCTTTCAAAAACGCGGCGTATTACCGCAAGATGGCGGAACATGACCTCTCGCTTGTTCCCGCCCGGTTCTATTCCTATGAGATTCTCCATGCGGCTGT
>NZ_JAJKHN010000173.1:0-3221 GCF_020982715.1 Bacteroides sp. 1_1_30 | reverse complement strand
CCCCTGCGTTAAAGTGTGCCACAACCAGTGCATCCTCTCTCCCGAACGCAGCGTTTCGAACTATGGGAAAGAAAAGGTCTCCACCGAACAGCTTTTCGAGCGCGTGGATGAATGGTTGTCTAACTTCGAAGTGCAGATGAACGAGGACCGGGAACGTATCCGCCGTCTGAAAGCGAAAGTGATTACTCCCGTGGGAATGTACGCCTACATCGGCCTGCTGACCGCCTTGCGCGTATCACATGACAGTTCCGACAAACGCCTCTCTTCCAAGGTGGAAACCTACCCGCTCAACCAGTCCCAAATTTCAATTTTTACCGAGGATCTGCTCAAACTTGCCGAGGAGAAGAAAACACTTACAGCGTGGGACATCTATAACGTGGCAACCGAAATCTACAAACCCGGCCGTACGGACATTCCAGCCATGATTCCCCAGAACGGGGCATTGGCCGAGCTGATGCTCTCGGAAAACCTGCCTGAAGCCTGACCATGACCCGCATCAGAGGACAACTGACAACAGCGGACTACCTTCCCATGGATATGTTCCGAAAATTGCTCGATGCATTGGAAAAAGACGGTGAATACCTGTGGGCGACCTACTGCTGGCTGTCATTCTGTACGGCATTCCGGGCTTCGGACGTACGTACACTGCGATGGAAAGACGTGCTCGGCCGCAACCGGCTGGTAAAGACGGAGAAGAAAACCCGCAAGAGCCGTATGGTGAAGTTCAGCCTGTATGTACAGGAAAAAACGCGGCATCTGTACGGGCTGCAGGGCAGCCCCGATGTGGAAAACCTAATTTTCATGAACCCGCAAACCGGCAACCCGTACTCTCTGGAATACATCAACCGGTTGCTTAAGGTGTTCCGGGTCAGATACCGAATTCCCATACGCGCTTTTTCCACACATACCTTCCGCAAGACCTTCGGGCGCTATGTCTACGAGATGATGGGGCGTTCGGCGGAAGCCCTGATCCTGCTCAACCAGATATTCCGCCATTCCAATCTGGAGACCACACGACGCTACATCGGGTTGGCGCAGGAGGACATCGACAAGGTATTCAATTCCATACGTATCTGACAACAATCTCAAGGATGCCCGGAAACCGGATGGTTGGTTTCCGGGCTATGCTTAATATGACAACATCTAAAAAACAACACTGTAAAAATGGATAAACCGATATATACAGACACCTACTTCCGCATCGAATCCGGTTACGAATGGGGACATGATATGTCAGAGGAAAAGACAGAGGCATTTTTCGCCGAAATCAGACGCCTGTTCTCGCAAAACGGCTTCACAATCGAGGAGCGCAAATACGGCGGTTGTCCGGATGTCGTGCTGGATAAGACACGGCTCTACTGCCACCCGCAAGAACTCTCCGGTCCCGTAAGGAAAGAACTTATCGAACGCATCGAGAAGATTCTGACGCAAGGTACGACATTCCAATACCTGCGTACCGACACCTACGGGGAAATCCTCGACCTGACGGAAGAGGAAGAACTGGCGTATTATCGCGAAGTCCATGCCATGGGCATTGAGGGGATATTCAGCGAAGCCTTCCACACCAGACGCCGAAACTTGTACAAGAGCCGTGAGCAGGTGCAGGAGATACTTGTCGAAAAACTCCGGGTCAAGACGTTCCGTGAGAGTTCCGTCTATTCAAACACCTCCCCGGCGTGGCGCTATATCCGTGAGATCTACGAAAAGATGCTGGCCGAAGGGAAGCTCGTGGAAGGGTACAAGCATATCGGTTCAGGGAAACTGATGCTCTGCCGTACGGCAACCGACAGGGAAATCCTGCCAGACAAAGCAAAGAAATGACGGGAAGGAACCGTTTGCCATACACTCTCCGGCCATCGTCATGCCGGTCAAACACCCTTTTCAGGCGACCGCATGCAAGTAATCCGGCAGATATCAATTTCCAACCAAAACTGCAGGCAGAAAGAAAGCAGCCAGATTATACTTTAATAAAAAACAAGACAATGAGCATACAAATCGGGAAACTGTTGCCGGACGGCAGAGTCCGGCACATCAAGGCGCTCCATGAGACGCTTTCGAAAGACCTTGTGAGGAAACTCCGGGTATTCTATCCTAACGACTGCCGGGTGGATGCCCTGCTTTCGCTGGGCGACATACATGAACTGGAACCGTCACCCTATGGGAAATGGACAGGGGCCGGTGACATTGTCCATTGCTTTTCAAAGACCCGTGACGGACGGGAGACCCGGCAGCAATCCATATCACGCATCGCGGACAACACGGACATTTTCAGCCGCATGGAGAACACGTGCCTCCTGTTCGATAGTGGTAAATGGTATATTATAGACAAGAGCGAACGACGTGAACTGCAGCTTTCCGTTGAAGATACGTCCTCCCATGACAGCATGAAGCCGATAACTGTTTATGTAAATAACCGTGCCAGACTCGAGAAGATCGAAACGCCGCATTGGCAGGAGCTTCAGGAGCTTGCCGAACGGGAATCCCGGATACTCTATGTCTACCGCGGTAGCCGTCTTGTGAGAATCGTACGATCATCCAAACTTAAAAAGAAACTGTATGCTACACAATAACATCGTATCGGCCATAGAATGGTTGCCGGACTACCTGTTCACGGAAGAGATCGTGGAGGCAGCCGTCGAGAGCAAGGAAATAGAGGTGCTGAGCCATATTCCGGGACGCTTCCTCACACCCGAACGTATTGAACGCATCATCGCGGGCAGTACGGACAACTGGCACAGCTTCGAGCTGCGCAATATCCCGGAGGCGTACCGTTCGGGAGCAGTCTGTGATTACGCCACGCGCAAAAAAACGAAGAATATCACGGCCGTTCCCGAAGCAATGGTTACCCGAGAAATGGCAGAAGCGGTCATCCGAAACGGACGCGGGGATTTCGACATTCTCGCCTTCATACCTGAACGCCTTTGGGACGCGCAACTGGCATACCTGGCCTTGCACAGCTATATTTACGACCCGTATTACACGGACAGCAGGACAGACGCCGTCATGAAAACGGGTCTTATCCTCGGATATGTCCCCGTTGAGGTAAAGACTCAAGAGTTCTATTACGGGATGCTCGACGGGATGAAAATATTGAGCACTGTTACCGATGCCGTCGTGCCGTCCCGTTTCAAGACTGCGGCATACTACCGCAAGATGGCGGAACATGACCTCTCGCTTGTTCCCGCCCGGTTCTATTCCTATGAGATTCTCCATGCGGCTGT
>NZ_JAJKHN010000172.1:0-3435 GCF_020982715.1 Bacteroides sp. 1_1_30 | reverse complement strand
TTAGCCATGGTCTCGTGGGCTCGGAGATGTGTATAAGAGACAGATCGAATATTATAGAGAATATGGAACAATTTTCTTCTTATAAAAAAGAACGTTGTAATGAAATAGTTTCTCCTATGCAGTATTCAATAAAAGATAAAGTCATTCAGAAAATAGCTTGGCGATTGAATATTGTGTTATAAATTAGTGAATAGGAGAGGGTTTATAGCTTGAAGTCCTACTATTAGGCAAAAAAGTAGAAAGGAGAACTTAAAAAATGCGTTCGAATAGGATGTTTACATTTTTCATGTATAGTAGATATAATAATTTATTTAAAGGTGTTTCTTGGGTAGTGGCATCTTCCATTATTGGTAGTGTTTTACAGTTTCTGCTTATATTTGTTTTGTTGAATTTTTATAAACAAGAAGAATTTGGACTTTGGGCAAGTGTTACATCTATTGCTGCTGTAATTGTAACAGGTGATTTTGGTATTGTTAATGTTTTGCGAAATATAATAAGTCGAGAAATCTTGAATGGATCTAAAGGTATTGCTATTTCTAAACAGTACTTCTATTCAGCTTTGATTTTTTTTATGTGTTTGGCCATCTTATTGTCTATTATTTTATTATTTATATCAAGTTATATTCCATTTGAACATTTATTTAAAACGGATAATGAATATTTGAGGCAACAAGGAAGAGCTATATTTCTAATAATACAGTTTATTTTTCTTTTCAATATACCATTTAGTATAGGAATTCCTTTATTTTTTTCATTTGGGGAATCAAAACTATATTCTATAGTAAATTCGGTGAAATCAATTGTTGCATTTATGATTGTTTTATGTTTGTCTATTAACAAAATTCATATTACATCTGTTGCTGTTGCTTATTTTACATCTAATTTATTGATTTCATTATTGGGTACACTCTACTTTATTTATAAGCGGAAATGGTTTACTTATTCTTTTAATTGGTGGGATTGTTATCATAAGATAAGAGAAATGTTAACTATAGGTGTTAAATTTTTAAGTATACAGCTTTTTAGTAGCTTTCTACAGAATGTGTTAACTATTTATGCAGGCTCTATGGTAGGATTGGGGGTAGCCGCTAATATAAATGTAGTGCAGAAAATCTTTTCATTTTTTGGTGGTATATATCAGAGTGCATTTAATCCATTATGGAGTGAACTTGCTTCTGCTTTTCAAAAACGTAATTATGATTGGTGTTGGAGTTTGCTAAAAAAGTCTGTATGTATTACAATTACTTTTTTTTCTTTTGTCGTAATTATTGTTTCTGTTTTAGGGGATTTTTTTATGAAATTTATTGCTGGGAATGAGTTTAAGTCGAATGTTTCTATGTTTATATTAGTCGGAATCTTGTTTTCAATAAGAATTGTTTTTGATAATGTTTCATTATTACAAAATGCAACAAATAAATTGAATACAATCATTTATGGATATTCTATTATGTTTGTTTACGTTCTTATAGTAATACCGTGGCTAGTTCAGCAGTATGGGATTGAATTAATGATTTTAAATCTAATATTTATGTGGGGATTGTTTATTGTTTTGGCGTATTGGGATTTAAGGAAAATAATCAATAATAGGAAGAATATAGAAAATTCGTGTTTACTAAATAAGGAAGAACTGTAATGTTTAAATTACTTCTATTGTAGTGAAGTAATGTTTATGTGTTTATAGGAAAATACACTAGTGTCCCGTTAAAATCGGGACGAGTTATTAATTAATCAAATAATCCCGGAATAAGGGGATTAAATTGTTCTTTGACATCATTGAAATTAGTCTTATTAAACAGCTCTTGTAAAGGCGTTTTATCTGTTAATGAGATGCTAAGAATCTGCAAGACCTCATAAGTTGAACGATTCAGTTGCATATCATATTGTACAATAGCTACTAAACAATAGGTGATGATAGCAACACTAATCTGTATTCGAACCGCATTCTCGGTAGTACCCCAGAACCTTTTTATCTTAAGGTGTTGTTTCAGCCATTTGAAGAAAAGTTCCACGAACCATCTTTTCTTATAAAGATTGGCAACATCAAGTGCAGATATGTGTTTGGCATTCGTCAGGAATGTGAATTCACGATCATCCTCTTCATCATAGAAACGGATGACTCTGAATGATTCAGGATACTTCTTTTCAGAAGTGTACCCTATCAGTTTCACTTCCGCATCTGAAAGGATATTTTTCGGCATTCTACGCTTCCATTTACAGAACTTGCATTTCAGATTAGACTTCGCTCTGACTACAAAGAAAGAACCTGTAAGATGAATCCGATAAAGTTCTTTAAACGAGTCATACGCTCTGTCAAATATATAATAAGCATTTGGCTCATAATTAATTGCGGACATTTCTGTTGAATCATGCCTGGATGCTGTAGTTACTGTATAAAAGGCTGGAAGTTGTGCTTCTATGTCATAAAGGACATGAGCCTTAACTCCACCTTTTTTCTTACGGAACTTCGCCCAAGGGAATGTAGCCAAACATAAAGGAATCGTAGTGGAATCAAACGCATACTTCCTTCCTGGAATATCCAAGATGTGAGTCGATCGTTTTTCACATGCTTCCTTCATCATATAGAAAGCAAAATCTTCGAAGATTCTGTAATCCCGATTCTGATTGGCAGATGCAAGCGTAGTTTTGGCAATGGGCTCACGACCCAATCCCAAATGATAACGCTTTCCTTGATGTGCTTCCAAAGCTACAATCAAGTCACGAAGACTTTCACGATTACTGAGTTGACCGAACATCATTGCAAGTAACTGACTCCAGCAAGTGAAATGTTTCACATAACGATTGCCATCATACTTGTCTACAAGTCTTCTGAACTTATCATTGTTCAAGAATTCTACTAACTGAGCGAAAACATATTTATCTTGGTTCATTTGAGGTCACCTTAATTGACCTCAAAGGTATGATTTCAAATCGTCGCGCCTAAAAAGTAGTATCTAATAGACTATATTTCAATTATTTCAAAGAACTATTTATCCACTTTTACGGGACACTAATGAGGAAAATATTAAACTAAAGTATTCGTTTTCATGAATAAAATTATTTTATGCTGTCCATTCTATAATGAAAACTTGGTGGCAGATATAAATATCGCAGAAGCAAGTAAGTGGGTTGATGAAATTCATATTACTGAATTTGATAAATCATTCAAATATACAAGTCATGATTATATGTTTCAAAATGATTGTGAGAAAGTGCATTATCATCAAATGGATGCTTCAAGGTTATATGAAAAACCACGTAAATTTATTCCTCATTTTTTTATTCATCCAATTAGTCGGTGGATGAATAAGATGGTAAGAGATCTGTCTCTTATACACATCTCCGAGCCCACGAGACCATGGCTAATATCGTATGCCGTCTTCTGCTTGAAAAAAAAATGGGGGGGGGGGGGGGGGGGGGGGGGGGGGGGGGGGGGGG
>NZ_JAJKHN010000171.1:0-3472 GCF_020982715.1 Bacteroides sp. 1_1_30 | reverse complement strand
TGCCACGGCGGGAATCGCCGCATTGGCCGGTGCTCTGGGCTGGGTGGCATATAAAACCTGGAAGATAAAGGAGGCGAAGGATGCCGTATTGGAAGAAATCACCTCGAACCGCAAGTACCGCTATCCGTCCATAGAAGGCCTCCATTCCTCTTTGAGTGAGACCTACAATATGGCGATCAAGACAAAACGTGCCGTGGACGAGGTTGTGGCGGGGAAGAGCATCGAAGAGGCTTCGGGACGTAAGATCGGTGCGTTCACATCCAACTGGTGGACGGGATTTCTGGGAGAGTTTGCCATTGCCTCCTCAGAAGGCATGGTGTCGCGCGAGCATATATACAATATGGACAAGGCACGTCAGGACGACATAAGGGAGGCGCTTGTGACCCTCGCCAAGCGGGACAGCCAGACACGCATTGACGCTGCCTACGCCGAATTCGGCAAGATGGGTACGGCACTGGACGTCGATGCCTTCCTTAAAACGGTACAGGAACGTTTCGGCCAGCAGGACAAGGATCTGGACAAGTCACTATGGAACGTAAGGGACGGTAAAATCGTCTATGTGGATGATATTGGTGACAAGCCGGAAGCGGTGGCCGCCCGGACATACGATTACGCCCGGTACATGAACACGCAGACCGTACCGGAGATTATACGGGCCGCAACAGCCTACCGTAACGCCATCTCGAGCGCCGCAGACGCGCAGGAGTTTATGCGTAAGGGCGGTTTCGATTTTAACAGGCTCAGGAGCTGGGGGTTCGAACAGGATGAGAAAGGCCGGTGGAAACAGCGGACATTGGGGCAGGATGCCACGGACGAGCAGCGTATAGACAATATTGCCAACCGTAAACTGGCGCACAATGTCCTTGTCAAATTCTTTTCATCACTCCGGCAAACGTTTGGCGGGTCAGCGGAGGCGGCCGAGAATATCCTTCGTGCAGCAGGATTTACACCCGGACAGTACAGCAACGAACCGGACTCCAACGATACCCGTCCGTTCGACACGAATCCGATCACCAATTCACACCTGGATGATGGAGGTGCCGGCGGAAACTACTCGGGCACGGGCAAACTGTCATCCGCAGCCCCCAAACAAGTTATCGTAAATATCGACAGCCTGCTGAGTGTAAGGACTATCGACCTGATGAAATCAAAGGAGGGACAGACGGAGGAGATACAGAACCTGAAGGAACAACTGGCACAGGCGCTTATTGATGTTGTCCACGACTTTGACGCATCATGGAACGCATAAAAAAACTATAAAAAATGGGAAGACTGATACAAATTGCATCCTCGACCTTGTTAAGCGGGGGGATACTTGGAAACGGTTCGATTGGCAGCTATATCAGCAACTCAGCCCGTCTTGCCATGGGCATGGGGCTGGCCGAGTTGCAGGACGGGCAGGTGCATTATTTCTCCAAACATCATGACCTGCTCAAACGGGCAGCGGTACAAATAACCTCACAAACGGCCTACGGATTGTTGCGTTCATATCCCAGATACCTTAAATATTGGGAACAGCAGGTACGGGATAAATACCTTCAGACACAATCACAATCCAGCCTGGCCAACAAGACCGGACAATACTACCGTCTTATCAGCGAGCAGCAGGCCGTGGCACAGAAGAAAAGCCATACCGATTCCATTGTCGGACGGACGGTAGCGGATTTCCTGGAACTCTCCATATCCCAAGAGGGCAAATATTACGACAACAGTGAGTGCAAGGTGCTGCCCAACAGCCAATACGGCCTGGTTACATTCGTGGACCTGGGACCACAGATACAAGTCGGCAGCCGGAACAATATCCTGTTGACACAAGTGCAGGGGCGTGATTATACCCGTAAGGAATATATATCCGGCGGTGACCTTGAGATCACCATCAACGGTAAAATCACATCCAAATATCCGGATGTGTATCCGGAAGCGGAAGTTTCCAGATTTATTAAACTGGTACAATACAAGGGGGTTGTCGATTGTGACAATACGGTATTGCGCCAGTTCAATATCTCACAGCTGATTATACAGGGGTATACGCTTCACCCGACGGACTGTAGGAACGTGCAGCCATATTCACTCAATTGTGTCGCCGTTGAGCCGTCCGAAGCGGTGGAGCTCAAACTGGCCGGGCAGGAAAAGGCCGATACGGCTATCAGGCACACGAACAAATGGATCAAATATGTCAAATTCGGTACGGAGATCATCGATCCCGTCTCATTGCTTAAACTGACACGCCTATGGGTGTAGCCGCAATGGATGTTCTCTGCTGTCGTATTACCATTGGAGATGCCGATCCGTCCAATCCGATGAAGATTCGCAGCGGAGTGGAGATAACGGAGGTTCATACGCTTGAGATTAACGAGAGCTACAAGAAGCTGATCGGGACGGCCAAAGTCACGTTCCCGAAAGGTACCGTATGCCGTTCGACGATTATCGGCAATATGACACTGGAAGGGAAAGACGTGTCCCGGATAACGACAGAGGTCATGCAGGATGGTGTGATTATCGAAAAGCGCAGCACACAACGCCTGGTTGATGAGACGACTTTTAAAGTAGGGCAACGCATCAATATCAAGCTGGGGTATAACGGTGTATTGAAAAATATGTTTGACGGTTACATTACCGGCTACAACTCGGACAGTACATTGGAAATACAATGTGAGAATATGGCCTACAAACTTAAATTGAAACAGGCGCCCCATTTCGAAACTCCGGCAAAGGGGACAACCGTGAATGATGTGCTGGATGGGAAATACAATATCTTGAAAGATACCGGTTTCAAGATACATTCCGATACAAAACGGTTTGATATCCATATCGGCAAGATCAAGGTGACGGATAACTTTACGGTAGCGGACATTCTTTCCGAATGGTCGAAATATAAGATTTATTGTTTTTTGAAATACGACGCTGAGAACGAAGGCATCATGCCTTCCATTGCTGTCGGACGTCCTTATTCGTCCAGCAAGGCGCAGCCGGTATTTCCGGAAGACGGCCCGGCCGGACCGTTCAAGATATATTTTAACGAACATGTGGCGCAGAGCAACCTGAAAGTGGTCAAGACCGACCCGAAGTTTCTGGCAGTGACGGGCAAGGCGCTTGGAACGGACGAGAAGTTCTTTGAAGTGACGGTACGCATGAATCCGGAATATGATCCGGCAGTACCGGGCAGCAAGGAGTTCCAAACGGTAAATGCCACCCAAATTTCAAAAAAGACACATAAAGTGACCGGAAACACGACGGCTTCGGGGGCAAAGACCAAAACAAAGGTGGATTTGTCCACCTATACCATCGTACCGTATATGTCACCGCACGTAGGCATCAATTCAGACCGGCTTGTGGAAGAGACAACTGAATACTTCCGGAATTACAACCTGAATGGAATCACCGGCAATGTGACCATATTCGGGGATTTCGGGCTGTCTCCTGCCGTACAGGTGGAACTGATCGATTTCCGTAACCCGTCCAAGAACGGCGT
>NZ_JAJKHN010000170.1:0-3659 GCF_020982715.1 Bacteroides sp. 1_1_30 | reverse complement strand
TGAACGTGAAAATACAACATCGCAACAGTCAGTCATATTTAATGAAGTAAAGCAGATAATTACAGATTTTGCAGAAAGCAATGAAATACTGCAAGAATTGGAAAAAATCGTAAACACTTGTCATGACAATGCCATGTACAAGCTCAAGGAAGATTTTCCGACCATGAAAACTTCTGACACCAGGCTGTTATGCTATATTTTTGTAGGATTCTCACCACAAGTAATTAGCTTATTCATGAAGGATACGGTGGCTAACGTATATGCTCGAAAATCACGGCTCAAATCACGTATCAAATCTGCAAAAATAGTAAATAAAGAACTGTTTTTAAATCTTTTGGGATAAAACGGTACATTATTTACGGTAATATATTTTTGACAGGTAAAGGCGCATTTCAGTAATTATATGGATAAAACAAGGAATATGCTTGGCGAGATGAAATAACTATACACAATCCATCTTATAAGTTGTGATCAAGAAAAACAATATCAAAACAGATTTGAACAGTCTTCTTAAAAAGGCAAACAATCTACTTTTGCTTATATATTTGGAGAAGTAGCTAATTTGAAACATAATGCTTTAAATATATCTGACGGATACAATTCAGGAACAGATAACAGTTTATTTTTTTATTATATAAGAACATGCAAAAAAAGAATTTATTCGGAATACTTATTTTAATTGCTTATTTCGCTTCCTGTAATCAAATACATAAAACCCACTATGAGAATGGATGGTATCACATCCTATCACAGCAAAAAGACAGTATTGCTAAAGAGTCTATTGTAACAGTAAAAGATTTTGTTTCGTTACGAATGGATTCTGATGAAAATGGGACATGCGTAATTGTGGGGCAAATAAGCAAGCATAAACTAAAAAAATGGGCAAAAGAAACAGAAAAGGCAATTGGCAAACATATAGCTTTTGTACTTGACGATACGGTAATCACAAATCCAAAGGTGAATGCAAGAATTGAAAACGGTGTTTTTCAAATATCGTTACCTCATGGCTACGATTTAAAAAACATATATAATAAAATTAGGAAAGAGAAAATAGATTCTATTGAAAGTATATTCAAAGGTTGGGAGAAAGATTCCATCTATTACTCATCCAAAGAGAAAGCCGATTCAATTGTGTTTGCGATAGACTACTGGGAGGCTTCTGAATGGGTGGATATGTCGGTCAATCCCGAAGATCATTATTGGTGGGGAGATTTAGATACTGCCACCTACAGCAAATTAGAATCTGCCTTATGCGAAGAAATTGCCAAGCCAAATTTCAGCAGCCGTGCAGAAGATTATATGAAGTTGGATACATATAAGAGGTACAAGGCGTATCTTTGCGAAAATGCAGACTATATTAATCTCATGTTTCAAGGTTTCTTGTTTACAGAACCGGCTACCGGACTATGCGGGTTTCTAGTGGATGATATAGTGAGAAGCCGATATCCCACTGCCCCAAGTATTCGGGTAATGACCTTAAAGATAGATAACCAAGATGACGAGATGTTCGCCAAGTTGAAATATCAGAAAGCTATTTGGCGGTTGATGAATAAAGAAAGAGATGCGAAGAGTAACAAGCAATGAGAATGGTAGCTATGAGTAATTTGAAAAACAAAGTATTAACAGCAATGGGTATCATAAAATACTCATTTGGTTTCTGACGATTATTCCTGTCGGTATTCCTTTATGTGCTATTATTGGGCTTATGTATGGTATTAAAAATAAAGATACAATATTTACCAAATGCTCTGCCGTAGCTTTATTTGTTGGAATAGCTTGTATTGTTTATACTCTATTAGTTATAAAATCTACGTAGATTGAAATATTTACCAAATATGTGAATAAAAGATTATCAATAAATATAGGGAAACAAACCAAAGGTGTATGGATATAAATAAGGTTATTAATGATGTCTTCAAAATTGTACTAAATATTTTATTTGTATTTACAAAGAGTTATTTGACAACATAGCACCGCAAATCGCTGAAATTTGCACGGTTGCTAATTCGTTACCTCTATTTCTCAAATACTCTGCTAAAAGTTTATTCTTCAATCGGTTAAATCCAACCGATGAAAATCTAAAATAAAAATACACGATAAAGATATAAAAGAAATCGTGTTTTGTTTAGGTAGATTTTACACCGCTCGATATGCTTAAAAATTATCGTCAAAGTTGTAACGAATAAATCAGCAGCTTCCATACTCTGTTCACTTTCTTGGGAATAACCCAACAGATGCTTGACATCCTCTCCTTTTTTTTTGGGGGGGGTAAAAGTTATTTTTTTCTCCTGAAAATAAAATGGCCTTGGTAGTCTTGAAGTCCTATATCAACTTTTCATATTCATAACTGATTAAATATTTAACTAGTAATATTCGTTACCAGTTATTTAGTGGTGTTCAGATTGCCCCTCTTCATTCACTAACCAATCCTAAATCGTTAATGTGATTCGTCAGTAATTAGCAAATTTCCTTAATATTTAGTCCCTCCAGACTATTATTAAGGCAAGAAAAAACAAATCCGTTTAATTCGGAGGCAAAGTCAACAGTATACAGATAGATGAAATCTCCTTTATAGAACATATCTCCTTTACGGCTTTTAACGAAGTAATACATTTGAAAGACTGTATTCATTTACAACAACTGATCAAAGTTAGGATTAAGGTACTTGCTGCGGATTCAAGCTACACTAATAATGTCAATTTAAAAAGTTTTACAAAACACTTCTTTAAGTACAAGGTCTGAGCTATCTAAATTGCTCCATTTCGTAAGATTTGATGGTCAGAACTCAGCCATGAAAGTGCTACCAGATTGAAAGGAAGTTTTAAAATGTAGAAATAATATTATTTACAGACCAGAATAAAAAGCCAGAAACAGGGAAGTGGAAATATTTTGGATTTTCTTTGGAGTACATACGTTCAATGCGGTATGTATGATTGAAAAGGTCACGAAGAAAAAAAAAGAACGGCAGCATAATCTGACTAAAATAAGAGGAGAGAGTGGGTGAACTTCACCTAAAAATGAGGTATATAATGCATGGATGGAAAAAATAGGAATATGTAAATGATATTCTATAAAAAATGGAAGACTGGGGCTTTTCGAAAAAATGAAGAGAAAAAAAATTATATAAAGTGTTTTTTTTATTAACTTATAGGAAAGAACATCTTATGAAAGAGAATCAATTTATTTTTCAAATCATTCGTATTTGTTTGTGTCATAAAAAGTCTTAAAACAAAGTTTATTTGAATATTAGATACTCATTATATCTTTGTGCCTTCAAACAAAGAGTACATTAAATCAGAACAAACAGCCGTTTGCACGAGCATTGAATTTAACTTTATAATAAATCTAGCTGTGTGGTGAGAGATGAGACTGCTAGCGAGATAATCTATTTATTAGAACTTAAGTGCCCCTATTGCATGAGTGAATGTTCAAGAGTATGGCCTGAATGATATCAAATGAGTACAGAAAGCGACTCGAAACGATATGGAAGATAGCTATATGATACCCTCTAAAAGTAAATCTATCAAGAGACGTCAGACGTTTATGACAATGTTTTTTTAACAATACGATGTCACAACACATAGCTTTTGTAGATGAGTTATTTTAAGATAATATTGGTGACAACAACCGACTTTTGTATCTGTCTCTTATACACATCT